>LR026962.1:999271-1182940 GCA_900498215.1 uncultured Paludibacter sp.
ATCCCCTTTCCATATCTTTTCGCAAAAATATATTATCAAAAGGGACTGCAAAGGTACTGCTTTTTTAATTATATGCAAAATATATCGCAAATATTTTTTAATCTTTTTTCAAATAAACAGGTATATCGCTGATTTAGTGAATACTAAATTTGTAAAAAAACTATTAAAAATCCACCGGGATGGCAAAACAATAAACAAAACTACTCAAAAAAAGAAAAAACAACAGGATAAATGGACCGTAACTACTTAAACAAGGAAAATAAGGGGTGCCCCCATAAGTGCAAAAAAACCGCCTCCATAAAAAGAAGGCGGATGAGAAATATGTAATTTAAAGTGGTATAATTACCTCACAAATTTGGTAGATTTACCATTAATGCGGATAATATAGGCTCCATGTTCCAAATCACGTGAATAACTTCCGTTAGCTTTGTTTTTTTCAATTAATCTGCCATTGATGCTATACAATTCAATATCAACAGTGCCGTCAAATGTTGCTGTAATACCTGTTGCTGTACGCATAATACGAACATCTATACCTTTCACAGCACCAAGTCCTGTAGATATTTGAGAGACAAATCTTGCTATTTCATCACTCATTAAAGGATAAATAGCCCAACGGTTGTCGCGTGCGGAACCATCTGTATTTACTTCCCAGTTAGGATCGGCTAAATCAGTAGTGTAATATTTATATTCAGTATTAGAATATATTACACTCGTAGAACCATCTCCTATCGTACCTGTATAAGAAACAGCATTAGTAGCAGATTTGATCCGCTGTGCGGGTACAGTTAACGGAGTAGAAGATGCTGTTAAAGCTACCGGAGCTGTCCAACTATCCCAACTACCTTTTACATATAGATTAGTAGGTATACCACCATTAATACTAACATTTAATTTGAGTTTTGGAACAGCTTTCCAATAAGTTACAACATCAGCAGCATTATAAATATGGTTATCGGCTACCGTTAATGGGTTAACACTTGTAGCTTCTTGATATTCCCAATTCCCAATATGACAGAGATATTTATATTCTATATCATTTGGTGCTAAAAATGTTCCTGTAAATTCATAAGGATTGGCTGTTGAGGTTAATTCCAGTGGTTCATCAATATCCCAGAACTTACCCGTGAATGAACCCGCAAGGTAAACATGCTCTGTACCTTGAGGAGCTGTTACTGTAAATGTTTTTGTTTGATTAATATCATAAGGTTCGTGAGCACCCATATATACATTAGGCGTATGGCGTACGTTGCCAAAAATATCTGTTGTAATAGGAGCACCTATTTCAGGTGCAGCTAATTCAAGGTCATAAGTTGAAACTCCTGAAAGAGACAAATCACTAACACTTGCAAAAGTAACATCTTTTGATATAGAATTTGCATCATTACCAGTATTAGCTGTTTGAAAATCTGCAAAGGTCGCATAAGTTCCATAACCTCCGGTACCTTGAAAACGAGCATTCAAGTTTCCTGCTTTTAAATAAAAATCATTATAACTGGAAGCATCTGTTGACAAACCACCACGAATCAACTGATTATAACAACCATCTTCATCACTTATGATAATATTATTTTTTATTTCCGGACTACCAGCAGCAATATTAATTGCACAATATGCTCCTTGTGCATCAGTTGGATCTTCAATATTCGTAGGTTTATTGGTTAAAGAATTTAGTAAAAAGGTATTATTCCATATTTTACAAGTACTACCACAACGTATTGCTTGAAGCATAGTTTCGCCCGCAGTTGCATTTGTTTTATCAAATCCTGTAAAGAAATTATTGTAGATATTCCAGGTACCACCACCACTGGCTATAATAGCACGCATTCCGTAAACCCCAGAATATTTATTTCCAGATTTTAATTCAATAAATTTATTGTTAAAAATATTCACATTACCTGTAATTCCCGAATTTCCCATTATTGCAGAACTCAACACACCATCTGCTGATTGATTAATATGAAATTCGTTTCCATTAATTTCAAGTCCATCTTGATAGTATGTAAAAATTCCTCGAGTACGAGCTTTTATTATATTATTTTTGATAACAACACCTGTTCCTACTCCTCCTGTAGGGGTAGCATTAGCATACATTGCAATACCTTGAGACGCAGTATTTTGAACACAGGTTATATCATTGTTTTCTATAAGTATATTAGAAGGCATCTTTTTATTTCCATACGAAGTATTAACACGCATATAAATACCATAATTGCTTGAACCTGTTGATGCTCCAACATGATGTATAATACAATTTTTTATTTGAACATTCGAACAGTCATCAATTAATAAAAATGGTCCATTGAAGCCACTATGTGTGGTTGAAGTTGCTATTGTTAATTGTCTTGTCGAACCACCTACAGCATATCCGTCAATCACTAAATTTTTAGACGCCACCAAATCACTCCAAGCTAGCCCCATTCCAATACCAAAACAAAACGCTCCTGAAGGGCCGGCGTTATCGGAACTTTTATTAAAAGTAATTGTACGCGGCGTATCAGAATCTGGACGAATTGTTATTGTATAATTAGAAATATTAATTAACCCTATGTTAACTGTTTCAGTTATATCAGAAGATATTTCTAAAACCACATCTCCATTTAAACCAAGTGTATTTAAATCAGTTACTGCCGCACTTAATAATGTGTAATTAGGAGCGACCTCACTGGCACCTACTTTATAAGTACCTGACATTTGCCCAAAACTCACGGATGTGATAAAAAGGGCAACAAAAAATAGAGTAATTTTTCTCATGATAAATAATTTTAAGTTAGTAATATTTTTGTTTATTTATGTGTTTCTGTAAAAAACGGGGTAAATATACAAAACTTATTTAAAAATTATTTATAATTTAGTAAAATATTTTAGTTAAAAACAAAAATATTTCTTTTTTTATCTTTTCAATATTTACTTTTCTTCCTAACTCCTTTTGTAGAGAAGTCACTCCTTTATCTGTAAAACCACACGGATTTATATAATTGAAATATTCCAATTGCGTATTTACGTTAAAAGCGAAGCCGTGCATAGTTACAAATTTAGAACTTCGCACACCGATAGCGCAAATTTTACGGCAGGTAGGTTTTCCTACATCCAACCACACTCCTGAAGCTCCTTCCAAACGTTCTCCTTTTATTCCATAAAGTTGCAACGTTTGAATAATTGCTTCTTCAATATTATATATGTATTTTTTGAGACCGATGCCAAAATTTTCCAAATCAAAAATAGGATAACCAACGATTTGCCCGGGTCCGTGATAAGTTATATCACCGCCACGATTTGTTTTTATAAAAGTTGCGTCTTTTGCTTGCAATTGGATGTAATTGAGCAATAAATTTTGTTCGTCTCCGCTTTTGCCAAGTGTATAAACGTGAGGATGTTCGCAAAAAATCAAGTGATTTTCGGTGGAAAGTCCTTGTGATTTTCGTTGGAGGGTTTCATTAAAAAGTGCCTCTTGTTTTTGCCATGCTTCGTTGTATTCTATTAAGTCCCAATCCAATAGTTTGAGGTTTGAAGTTTGAGATTTTTTTTCCATTTTTTCATTAATTTAAAAATGAAGTCGTCTTAATTTTTCCCACAAGAATAATAAAGTAGGCGAAAAGCAGCCCAGAGTGAAAATTCAGTGTTGAAAAAGAATTAAGTTGATTTCGATACCTTTTGTATTAAATTTCTACAAAGGTATTAAATAAAATGCTGAAACGGATAAGCCGGAACTTGTTTTGTAACTAACATTGGGATCTTGTGTGAAAGGGAAATTAAGTGAATAACTTAATTGCAGCTCGAAATTTCCTAAATTCACACTAAATGGAATGTAAAATTGGGTGTTTAAAAGCCCAAATACATCTTTGGGATTTGTAGTGAGATTAATGGTTTCTTTGCTGAAATAACAGGAAATTTCGGGTGCAAGATGAAATTTATTGTTTTTCCCGAATTTCCAAAAATAGAAACTGGTATAAACACTCGGAGTGATATTGTATANAGATTCGCTTCCAAAAAGCAAGTTGTTTGAAATGCGCGCTCCGTACCATTTTTTCCTGAAAGAAAGCGTTAAATTGGCATTGTTCTCGTAAGGATAAATTGCGGTACTGTCTGATTTGGTGTAAATAAATCTGCTATACGAACCGCTTGCTCTGAAGTTTTTATTTTTGTCGAGATATAAACCATATCCGAGAGTTAACATTGTGGCACTATAAGCAGGTGATAATTGATCGTACCAAACTCCGGAAGCACCGGCAAAAAAACCTAATTTATTAAAATAATAGAAGTGTCCGCTTATATTGACTANATTAGTGCCTATTTCTCTTCCAGCAAAATAGGTTTTGTTGTTGATATTGAGTCCTGTATATAAAAAATCGGACTTTACAGGTGCAATGCTTGCCAGCAAAGTTTCATCGCTAAATATCAAATCGTTTAATAATGAGTCAATTTTATCGGTTTGAGCCGAAACGGAAATTGCGGAAAGAGTTAATACTACTATGACAAGTACTTTTTTCATCTCGGAAGTTTTTAAAAAACTTTTGAAAGAGCTCATAAAAAAACTCTTTCAAAAGTAGTTTAATTTTTAATTTTTCATAATTAAGATTTATTTGTTGCCGTTTGAATGNCCTCCACCGCCTTTATTTCCGCTGCCAAGTTGTTGTTGTTGTGCTTGCTGTTGCATTTGTTTTTGTTGGCTGCTGGTTGAAATATCTTGGCATTCTCTAGTTTGATTTTTTTGTTGTTCTTTTATTTGNTCTTTGGTTTGTGTTGCCGTTTCTGTATTAACCTTATATTGGTGTTTGTACTGAGATTTCAACATATTAACCTGTTCTTTTGAAAGAGATTTCATAAAAGCTGTTTTCTTTTCAGCTTTTGTCATAGTTTGATTTTGCAGCAGGGCTTTTTGTTCGTCGGTAAGAGAAGCTTTGAATTTTTCTCGATTTTGTTTGTTGACCATATTTTGAAAATCATCGTTTTCAGGAGTTGAGACTTTGTCTATTCTATCCCTTGTTTGATTCTTCAATTGGTCGCCAGTTTGATTTTTGGTCTGATCTTTTGTTTGATCGCCGGTTTCGTCTTTGATTTGTTCTTTCTTTTGNAGTTTTGTTCCTTCGCCGTTGTTGGCATTTTGAGCAAANGCANTAGTTGCTATAAAGAGAAATGCTGCAACTAAAATACTGAAGATGGATGTTGTTTTCATAATTGTGTTTTAAGTTTAAAAAATAATAACTAATACTGCTTTTGTAATATAACCGAACGAACTTGAACTTACCCTACTAATACATTTAAAAATTTTACCAAAACAAATAAATCATTAAGAAATTGAGAAACATTGAAANTTAAAATTTGGAATAAAAAATACTTGCTTCAGAATAAAAATGCCCGATTACTTGGTATGTTTTCCCTTACCGTTAATCANATTATCACTATTCTTATTGTTGTTNGGAGAATTTTGCATTTGATTTTTGTTCTGATTCTTTTGCTCTTCTTTAATATTGTCTTTAATTACATTTTTATTATTATTGACATTGCCTGATGCAGCTTCTTTATTTTGCTCTCGAAGTAATTCTTTTTGTTCGTTGGATAAAGTCTTGATAAATGCTTTTTGTTTTTCTTCTCTACTCATTTTATTATCTTCCAATATTTCTATCTGTTTCTTTGTAAGAGAATTTTTAAAGCGATTTTTGGCTGTTTCGGCGTTGCTCTCCGGTTTCTTTTGTGTCTCTTGCAATGTTGCTTTTTCTTGATTTCCTGCCGTTGGTTGTTTTGTNTCAGTTTTTTCAAACATACTTTTTGCTTCATCTACAACGTTTTCAATGTTTTTATGTGTTTCTTCCGATTTCACGTCCGGTTTATTTGGCTCTTGATACTGATTTTTTTCCTGATGTAATTCTCCTCTTTTTTCAGGTTCAGATATTGTATTTTCGTATAAAGTAGTTTTCAAAGTTTTTTCTTCAGTGCCAGTAGGTTTGGTAGTTTCGTTTTTTTCTTCCAATTTCATATCGGCAGGAGTTTTTATCTCCTCACGGGTAATTTTAAACCGACTGTTGGTTTGTAATTTGGCGCTTTCCCCGGCGGTTATCACCGCTTCATTTTTATTAACGGTTTCGATAACCATTACTTTTCCTTGCTCACAATTTACAAAATACTCATTATCACGTGCTGTAACCGTAAAACGCGTTCCTAAAACCACAGTTTTTGCTTTCTCGGATATCACTTCAAATTTTTCTCCTTTTTCCACTTCAAAAAATGCTTCACCTTTTAACTTGCTAGTTCGTGAAAATTTCCACAAAAAAGGTTTATAACTGAGGGTTGAATTTGCATATAATTTAACTTTTGATTTGTCGGGCAAAAGAAAAGTTTGTTCGGTTAAATCGGTTTGTATTTTTTTAGTATATAAAGCCGCTGTAGCGCTAAAAACAAGCAGTAAAGCAATTACTGCAACCGCTGCATATTGCACAATACGANAAAATATATTCGGACGCATTTTTATCACAACCGGAGTTTGTTCCAANTTCGTTTCCATCTTCATCCAAATGTCTTCTTTGGATTTTTCCCAGTCAACTTTGCTGTGTGCAATTATATTTTCTATTTCTCGAGGAAACAGAAAATTCTCTGTATCTGNATATTTATTTTTAATAATCATGGTTTGGTTATAATAATGATTTTCTTAAAAAATGTAGCGCCATACTCATTCTTTTTTCTACTGCTTTTACGCTTAAATNCAAACGTTTGGCTATTTCGTGATATTTCAANCCTTCCATACGAGACATTAGAAATACTACTCGTTGCTTTTCATTTAGATTGGATAACGCTTTTTGATAATTGACAAGCAATTCNTTGTGGCTTAAATTCTCTTCCGGCAAATGTTCTTGTGTTTTATAATCTTGCGAAGCAATATATTTCAGTTCCAACATATCACGTCTGTATTTACTTACCAACATATCTCCGGCTATTTTATACAGAAGTCGTTTCGCAGTTTGAGCATCCACATTTATTTGCTTTTCCCATAGTTTCATAAATACTTCTTGAGCTATGTCAGAAGCATCGTCAGTTCCTGCGCCCCGATAAAAAAGGTAACTGCGTACCGAATCGAAGTAAGTATCAAATAAATATTTAAAATCCTCTTTCGTCAAAATACCAAGTACTTAGTTTTGTTATGTATCCGAATGAAAATTAAAATACCCTACAAATGAAGCTATTTTTTAATTGAAAATTTGGGAAAATATATTTTTTTTNGGATATGTATTGAGAACGCAAGTATGTTTTATCAAAAAGTTTAATTGTTTATAAAGGATTTATTCAAATTTTACTTTTTCAATTTTTCCCATCAAATTCAGAATATGATTTTTGCGCCGTACAATGTAAGGAGAAGGTTTTGCAGGATTAAACCGTCTCGGATTGGGGAGACAAACAGCGATGGCTGCCGCTTGCGGACGGGAAAGATTTTTTGCTGAAGTTCCAAAATAAATGTTGGCAGCTTTTTCCACTCCGTAAATTCCATCACCTGTTTCAATAACGTTTAAATAAACTTCCATAATTCGCTCTTTTGACCAGAAAAATTCTATTAACACCGTAAAATACGCCTCCAATCCTTTTCTAAACCAACTTCGCTGAGGCCAAAGAAATACATTTTTTGCAGTTTGCTGCGAAATAGTGCTTCCGCCGTGAACACGTTTCCCTTTTTTATTGTATTTCAATGCTTTTTCAATATCTTGCATTGAGAAACCNTTGTGTTCCATAAAAAGATTATCTTCCGAAGCTACAACAGCTTGTATCATATTTGGAGAGATTTTTTTAATAGGANTCCAATTGCTGTGAATCTTGGGAGATTTTCCTTCAAACACACTTTCTGTAGAACGAATAAACATAAGCGGAGTGAAATACACGGGAATAAATCGGGCTAAAATTACCCAACCGATGCTAATAATGAAAAACCACATAATAAATTTCAGCGAAAAACGCTTTAATTTATTCCAAAATCCCACTTTTTTATGTGATGATTTACTTTTCATCTTTTAATTTTGATAAAACTGTCTCAATATTTTTTGCCTCAAAATCGAAACCCAAATCTTCTAATTTCTGAGAGACAACATTTGTACTATCCAATACTAAATCCGGCTGAAAATTAAATATATAAGATGCTAATTTTAAAACAAATTTTGGTGATGGAAAAGCGAATAAAGCCCGATTGGATTTTTTAAAAGCATCCATTAATTGCTTATTAGAAACCGGAGTTGGCGAAGAAGCATTTACCGTGCCGTTAATAGTTTCATTATCAATTATAAATTGTAAAATCCGAAAATAATCTTCCACGTAAATCCAACTCAACATTTGATTTCCTTTGCCTTGTTTTCCGCCCAAGCCAAATTTCGAAAGACGATTTAAAAGGGGATAAACTCCGCCTGTTTTTCCTAATACTACAGATGTTCTTAGAGCCACTTTTCTTGTTTCAGGAAAATNCAGATTCANAAACTCTTCCTCCCACTGCTGTACAACGTTACCGAGAAAGTCATCGGCAAAATCCACAGAATATTCATTCAACACCCTATTAATAGTGTGCCTGTAAATTCCCGTAGCGCTTGCGTTTATCCAAAGTTTTGGAGGATTCTTACATTTTGATATCGCTTTATTTAAAGTTGCTGTTGTTTCAATTCTTGAATTCAAAATTTTCCTTTTATTCTCTTCCGTAAAACGACAATTGATATTTTTTCCTGCCAAATTGATTAAAACATCTATATTCTCCAAAGATTTAATCAATGTTTTTTCATCCCAAGACACATCGTCTTTAGTACGTGAAACAATGCGTACTGAATTTCCGGGTTCTTCAAATCTCTTTCTGATATAAGACCCAATAAAACCCGTACCACCTGCGATTAAAATGTCCATTGGTTATTGGTTAATTATCTTTTGAATTCTTGATTTTTGAATTTACACAACTCTCCATCTTACTCTCCACCTTCCATTTTCAAAATCGTGAGTAAGAATCTCGAAATGTCCAATTTCAGCAGTATTTTTCACATGCTGACCAATGCAGGCACAAGCATCATAATCTCCAACACGAATTATCCGAAGTGTTTCCGATGCTTCTGCCGATAATTTTGATAAATCCACTATTTGCGCCGCTTCTCCTCTATTCATAAATTCCTCTTTAACAGGTAAATGTTGAGTTATCACCTCGTTTACGCGTTGTTCAATTTCTTTTACTTGTTCTTCGGTTGGTTTTTCTTTTAAAATATAATCGCATTTCGATTTTTTTCGTTCAATATGCGCATTCATCGAGCGTCCGCAACCAAACATTCGCACCATAGTTTGATTGAGAATGTGTTCTGTAGTGTGCATCGGTTCATTGTAATCCTTTTTTGCTTCGTTTAATTCCATAATTTTCTATTTCATCGTTTTCATTGTAACTACCGATAAAGTTTTCAACTACTATCGGAGTGTATGCTTTTTATTTATAAAACCAAATTATGTCCGATAATGTTTCCTTTCCTTTCTCAAATGAAAATCTATGTAACTTTTTAACGTCAAAATTTTCTATATATTGGTTTATAACAGGTTTTAGCCGAGAAAGTTCCGCCCTTAGTTTCCAATGTTCAGAATCGGTACTGTATAAAACGATAAAAAGACGATTCGATGTATGAAATCGTCCTTCTACGCTTTGTTCTTTGTAAAGCCATTGGATTAATTCTTCCGGATGTTGTTTTGCGTATTGAAAGTTTTTCCCGAAACCACGCGGNAAAACCGTTGTTTTATGGTCGAAAGGAATTCCGTGAATAGTAAAATCTATTAATTTATCGTANGGGTCAGGATTTTTAACAACCTGCGGATGTTGTGTGAAAATCTTTTCNACNGCATAAGCTGAAAGCAANTTATNCCATCTATGAAGTGCATAATTATTAAAGTCTTCTGAAATATTAAGCGCTTTCAGTTTTTGATGCAATTCATCAGAAGTAGGAAAATCATAAATAAAACGAGATATTTTATCCCAATCATCAAATTGTTTTCTGCCCCATTTAGGCATATATGTTACTTTTTTTAATTCTGCTTCTAATTCTGATAAATTCATAAATCAAATAAATAAGATGTTTTTACTCATCCTATGATTATTTTTTGGAAATCGTTTAATTACAAAAATCCAACGATTAGAAATCGTTGTTCCTAATTTATTGTTTTTTCAAAACAAAAGCGCTGCGCGCGGGTATATAAAGTTTCAACCATTCTTTGCCAAAAGTTCCATCCTCAGCAGGTTGTGTAAAGTGTTCCACGCTTTCGTCAATTAGTCCGTAACCATCGTATTTTTTATTATCCGTGTTCAATATAACTTTGTAACTTCCGGTATCGGCTAAAATTCCGTAATCGGTAAATGATTTTTGTCCGTTAAAATTGAAAACAAATATCAAATCTTCCCGTTGATATGCTAAAATCTGATCGCCTTCTTTATCCCAAAGTTGATAAACAGGTGTTTCATTGAAATTAGGAACCGATTTTATAAGTTCAATCATATCCCGGTCGAAATCGCCCAATCCCTGATAAATAAAGTTAGGATTATCGACCAAATCCCATTGTCGACGAGCGTATTTGTGAGACCATCCGTTTCCTTCACGCGGAAAATCAATCCATTCAGGGTGTCCGAATTCATTTCCCATAAAGTTCAAATAACCGCCGTTTATTGTAGTCGCCGTAATCAATCTTATCATTTTATGAAGCGCAATTCCTCTATCCACTATAAAAGTTTGATCGCCACGCTGCATATGCCAATACATTTCTGCATCAATTAAGCGGAAAATGATGGTTTTATCGCCTACCAAAGCCTGGTCGTGACTTTCNGCATAACTGATNGTTTTTTCATCGGCACGACGATTGGTAAGTTCCCAGTAAATATGTCCAACTTTCCAGTCTTCGTCTTTTACTTCTTTTATATATTTTATCCAGAAATCAGGAATTCCCATTGCCATACGGTAATCAAAACCNATACCTCCGTTGTTAATCTTAGCAGCTAATCCGGGCATTCCGCTTACTTCTTCTGCAATTGTAATAGCATTTGGATTTACTTCNTGAATTANTTTATTTGCTAATGTNAGATAACAAATTGCATCGCCATCCTGATTTAAGTTATAATACGAACCGTAACCGTTAAAATCTTCGCCCAAACCATGACTNCGATACAACATAGAAGTAACNCCATCGAAACGAAAACCGTCAAATTTATATTCGTCTAACCAAAATTTACAATTGGAAAGCAGAAAATGAAGAACTTCAGGTTTCCCGTAATCAAAACACAGTGAATCCCACGCGGGATGCTCTCTGCGATGACCTCCGTGAAAATACTGATAGGGAGTTCCGTCAAAGCGTCCGAGTCCTTCCACTTCGTTTTTAACTGCGTGAGAATGAACAATATCCATAATTACCGCTATTCCCATTTCGTGAGCTTGGTCTACTAATCTTTTTAATTCATCAGGAGTTCCAAAACGGGAAGATGCAGCAAAAAAACTGGAAACATGATAACCAAACGAACCGTAGTAAGGATGCTCTTGAATTGCCATAATTTGAATGCAGTTATATCCTGCATGCGCTACACGAGGCAGAATTGTACGGCGAAATTCATCGTATGTAGAAACTTTCTCTTCACTACTCGACATTCCAATATGACATTCGTAAATCAACAAAGGTTTTGTGTCCGGTTTAAATTTTTCAACCTTAAANTGATATGGATTTGCAATATTCCAAACTTGTGCACTGAATATTTTTGTTTCATTATCTTGTACTACCCGTTTGCACCAGGCAGGAATTCTTTCTCCGGCTCCTCCTTCCCACTCTACAAATAATTTATAAAGTTGTTCGTGCTTGAGTGCGTCTTCTTTAAGATAAANNTCCCAAACGCCATTGTCAAGTTTATTTAACTGATAATCNAACGTTTTCTGCCATCCATTAAAATCTCCTATTAAAAATATAGCTGTAGCGTTTGGAGCCCATTCTCTAAAAACCCATCCGTGTGGAAGTTTATGTAATCCAAAATATAAATAACCGGTTGCAAAATCTGATAGGTTTCCTTTTTCCCCTGTCAATCTTTTTTCCATCGAAAGAAAATAATCATACCTTCCTTGAATGGCATCTGCATAAGGTTCNAACCAAGGATCGGATTTTACTATCGGTAAGAATTTTGAATTTTTCATATTTGTTTTTTGTTAGTTGTGAGCAATTGAATANTTGAGCAGTTGAGTNATTGTCTTAAATATTAAAAATCAGCACATTAACATATTGGCTCATNGACACATTAAATAACCTCATCAACAGTATAATTCAAAAACGAAAGAAATGGATNCGCNANTTTAGATAAATNAGNCAATTTTTCAATAAAATTATCGGAATTTAAATCTTCTTCNGATAAATTNNAATCTACAAGAAAACTCTTGTTTTTAAGCAAATCNGCATCGGGAAAATCAGNNGGAAAACCCACNGGAACTTTTTTCATTTTTCCTTCTTCCGTCANGCGTGGATATATCTTTTTAAATTCCGGTTTTTTGATTATTTCGTTAAATTCATCAATATTNTCATAAATGGATTGCCGAAGCGCTTTTAAAACNTCCGGTTGAGGCATCCANACTCCACNTCCAAAAAAACTTTGCTCCGGGTCGAGATGCAAATAATACCCTCCGCGTTGACTTTTTCGTCCACCTGCGGATGCAATGTAAATACCAAAATGTGTTTTGTATGGAGTTTTATCGGGAGAAAAGCGAATGTCACGGTAAATTCTGAAAACACAATCCTTTACTTCTACATGTTTAATATCTTCGTCAAACTTTGATATTTCAATTATCAACTTAGCGCCAATTTGCTCAAACTCATNCTTCATTCTTTCATACCAATCTTTATTGGCTGCAAACCATTCACGATTATTATTTTGTTTTAATTCCGACAAGAAATGGAGTATATCTTTTACCATAACAGATAAAATTTTAAGTAAAATCTCTACAAATATAAAATGAATTATTAGAAAAAAAATACCACCCGTCAGTTTTTTGCATAAAAATAACCGCAATCCATAGAAATTTCCGTATTTTTGCAGAAAAATATTAAAATCGGCACATTAACATTGGTAAAATGAAAGAAATTATCCAAAAATTATTAGATGAAGTACAACAATTGCAAGCCAATTCATTAGAAGAAGTAGAAACACTGCGTATTAAATATTTGAGTAAAAAAGGAGAAATTTCTACTCTTTTTGACGATTTTAGAAACGTTCCAAACGAACAAAAACGCGAGATAGGTCAGCTTCTTAACACCCTGAAAAATGTGGCGCAAGACAAAATAAATTCACTTAAGGAAACACTTTCGGCTGCCAACAAAACAGAACAAAAAATAGATTTAACTCGTACTGCCGAACCCATAAAATTAGGAACGCGCCATCCGCTTTCCATTGTAAAACAAGAAATTGCTGAAATTTTCTCCCGTATTGGTTTTACCATTGCCGAAGGTCCTGAAATTGAAGACGATTGGCACGTATTTAGTGCGTTGAATTTTCCGCCGGAACATCCTGCACGCGATATGCAAGACACGTTTTTTATCGAAAAAAATCCCGATGTTTTGCTCCGCACACATACATCATCGGTGCAAATTCGCGTTATGAAATCACAACAGCCGCCAATAAGAATGATTTTCCCCGGGCGTGTTTATCGTAACGAAGCTATTTCGTATCGCGCACACTGTTTTTTCCATCAAGTAGAAGGACTTTATATCGATAAAAATGTTTCTTTTGCAGATTTAAAACAAGCATTGATGTATTTTGCTAAAGAAATGTTTGGAGATAACACAAAAATTCGTTTACGCCCATCATATTTCCCATTTACTGAACCAAGTGCAGAAATGGATATATCGTGTAACATTTGCGGCGGTAAGGGTTGTCCGTTCTGTAAATATACCGGCTGGGTTGAAATTCTCGGCTGCGGAATGGTTGACCCGAACGTGCTCGAAAACTGTGGAATTGACAGTAAAGTTTACTCCGGATACGCTTTCGGGATGGGTATAGAACGCATCACAAACCTTAAATATCAGGTAAAAGACTTGCGCTTATTCTCTGAGAACGATGTAAGGTTTTTGGAAGAATTTAAAAGCGCATATTAAACATTATTTTCTTACTAATAATTGAAAGCATTGATTTTTGAAATCAATGCTTTTTTATATCTTTGCATACATCAACATTTCTTATCATTATTTAAAAACATGAAAAAACACATCTTCTTTTTATCTATTCTTTTGGCAGGATTACTCAATACTCTTAAAGCACAAGATACAATTGTTTTTAAGAGCGGAGAATTAAAAATAGCTAAAATTACTCAAATAAACTCCCCTGAATTAATTTACAAAGATTTTTCAAATCTTGAAGGACCTGACTACATTGTTAAACTTAGTCAAATCAAAGAAATTCACTTTAAAAATGGTTTCGTACAAGCATATAATATTAATGATGATGTGGAATATAACGATAATGCTTCAATACGAAGAAAACCTGAAAACGAAATAAAACCTTTTTTAATAAAAAGATTAGACAATTATGAAGAAAGAAGTAAGTTTTACAAAAACGTCCCATATCATAGAGAATACGGAGATCCCTATAACCCTTGGGTAGCGGGAATTGCTTCCTATTTTATTCCAGGTTTGGGACAAATGGTTTGTGGAGAAACCGGAAGAGGTTTTGCTTTTTTGGGAGGCACTACAGCAAGTTACGTGGTTATGATAATAGGATTGTCCGCTCTCGGTAATGATTATTATTACAACGATTATTATTCAGATAATTATGCGCATAAGAGCGGAAAAGAAAACCTATACACGCTTTTAGCATTAAGCGGCGCGTGTTCCACTTTAGGCGTTTATATTTGGTCTATCGTAGATGCTGTTCACGTGGCAAAAGTGAATAATTTATATACAAGGGATTTACGTAGAAAAGAGCAAGTTAATATTCAATTATTTCCATTTATTGATACGAATAAAAACACGCTCTCATTAAACAAAATGCCGGCATTAGGTTTTTCTTTAAAAGTAGATTTTTAAAATTAAAAATACAAATACCGCGCTCTAACAAAAAATCGATGTTTTTACATTCCACCAAAATTAAATTATCTTTGCACCGCAATGAAACATCGTTATTTTATATACTTCAGTTATAATGGAGCCAATTATTGCGGTTGGCAAGTGCAACCTAACGGACTTTCAGTGCAGGAAGTCCTTGCAAATGCTCTGAAAACCATCCTGCGCACAGATATAGAATTAGTTGCCGCAGGACGTACCGATGCAGGCGTGCACGCAAACATGATGGTTGCACATTTCGATTTGGAGAACAAACTACCATCTGCTACTGATTTAGTTGCTAAATTAAACAGCTTTCTACCAAGTGATATTTCCATTGAAAAATTTATTGAAGTTAAAGCCGATGCTCATGCGCGTTTTGATGCTATTTCAAGGAAATATGAATATCACATATTATTTAAAAAAGATGTTTTTAATTCTCCTCTTTCTATGAGAATTTATCATCCGTTAGATTTTGAAATGATGAATCGTGCTGCTGAAACATTGTTTGATTACACCGATTTTACCAGTTTCAGCAAACTTCACACTGACGTAAAAACCAATAACTGTAAAATACTCCAAGCCGAATGGAAACAACAAGACGAAAATCATTGGGTTTTCACTATTGAAGCTGATAGATTTTTACGAAATATGGTGCGTGCCATTGTAGGTACTCTTTTGGAAGTGGGACGCGGAAAAATGACTGTGGAAGAATTTAGAAAAATTATTGAAGAAAAAAATCGCTGCAAAGCAGGGACTTCCGTTCCGGCACAAGGTTTATTTTTAATTGACGTAAAATATCCGGATGATATTAGTTTGTAGTATATAAAAATATTTCCTTGAAAACTTTTTGATAATTTGATAATTATTCGTACCTTTGCAAGCCGAAATAAAAATCAGGAAAATAATAAAAAATAATATAGATATGAAAAGCGGAATTCACCCCGAAAGTTATCGCCCTGTTGCATTCAGAGATATGTCAAACGGCGAAACATTTATCAGCCGTTCTACTGTTAACACAAAAGAAACAGTTGAAATTGACGGTGTAACTTATCCATTGGTAAAATTAGAAATCTCCAGCTCATCTCACCCTTTCTATACAGGTAAATCTAAATTGGTGGATACTGCAGGACGTGTGGATAAATTTATGAATCGTTACGCAAAACGTATGGAAAATAAAAAGTAATTCCATTTTGTTTTGTTATCAAAAAATTATCAAACCTCGGAAAACAATTCCGGGGTTTGTTGTTTTTATAATAGGCACGGTTTTTGATTTTACAAATAAAATTAACATTCACACTTAAAAAACACGACTATGAAAACTTGGAAACTCACCCTATTATTTTTTAGCTTATTGGGAATTTTTACATCCTGTAAAAATAACAACGAACCAACTTCTCCCTCAAAATATACTTTTGACCTTGGAAGATCTGTATTTTATGGTAAAATTTACGACTCGAACTCAAATGTTTTTGATTTATATTTGATGGACAGCGGCTTGGATATCGATAATCAAGGATATATTATCGGTTCTGGTTATTTTCTTTACTTTGATTTAAACACACCAATAAATACTACTGCTATTCCGAATGGAACATACGCCGCCGGAACCGACGGGAGTAATTATACCTTTCAAAAAGGAAGTTTTTATACCTATACCGGCACACAAAATCGTCCTCAAGAATTTAATCATCCCGAAGGAAGTTATCTTGCCAAAGTTGTTGACGGAGAAGCCATTGAATTTTATTTAATAAATAGTGGCAGTATGGTTATTAATGGAAATTCTATCACCGGGAAACTAATTTCCACTGATAATGTAACTATCAATTTCAGTTTTAATGGCAACATACAATCAATTGATGATATTACTCCATTTCCCAATAATCTTAGCAAAGGTGAATTGTGGTACTGGGGAAATGCAGATAATGTAGGATTAAACGTTTTCACTATCCGTTTGGGAGATTCTAACACCAATATGACAGAACTTACAGGCGGTGGCGATATGATGATGATTGAAGTCTATACTCCATTAACCGTAATGACATATTTGCCCGACGGCGTTTATCCTGTTAGAGTAAATTCGCCTGAAGTTCAAACAACCATTGACGGATATTTAGATAACGGAAATTATTATGGAACCTGGTATTTTACTCCGGCAAGAGATTATGCAATCACACAAGGCTCTCTTACAGTACAACATAAAACAGGAAACACCTATAATTTAGCATTCGACTTCAAAGATGAAAATAATTATTCCATTGTTCATTCCGCCTTTGATATTTCACTTGGATATTATGATAAAACCATTGTCTCAGGGGTAAAACAAATGATGAGAATGCCTAAACAAAAAACATCGGCACAAAAAAATGCCATTAATGTCAAACATCGAATTAATCGAACAAAATAAAAATAAAACGTAAAAAAGCTAAAAGGGGTAGATAAAATTATCTGCCTCTTTTATTTTTATTGAACAATTCACCAAATATTCCTACCTTTGCATTCTAAATTATAATTTTAAAAAAACAAATTGTATGAAATTATTAGAAGGAAAAGTGGCTCTGATTACAGGAGCCGCACGCGGTATAGGAAAAGCCATTGCACTTAAATTTGCTGCTGAAGGCGCTGACATAGCATTTACCGACCTCGTTATTGACGAAAACGGATTAAACACCGAAAAAGAAATTGCTGCACTGGGAGTAAAAGCGAAAGGATATGCCTCCAATGCAGCTTTATATGATGATTCTCACAGCGTAGTAGAAGAAATTGTTAAAGAATTCGGCAGAATTGACATTCTTGTAAACAATGCCGGAATTACAAAAGACGGACTTATGATGCGTATGACTGAACTTCAGTGGGATGCAGTAATAAACGTAAATTTGAAATCTGCATTTAACTTTATACACGCTTGCGCTCCTGTAATGATGAAACAAAAATGTGGAAGTATCATCAATATGAGTTCTGTTGTAGGAGTTTCAGGGAATGCCGGGCAAGCCAACTATTCTGCGTCAAAAGCAGGTATGATTGGTTTGGCAAAATCAATTGCTAAAGAACTTGGTTCTCGCGGAATTCGTGCCAATGCTATTGCTCCCGGATTTATCGAAACTGAAATGACACACGCCCTTACCGACGAACAACGCGCCAAATGGGCTGAAACAATTCCATTGCGTCGCGGCGGAAGTCCCGAAGAAGTTGCCAAAGCGTGTCTTTTCCTTGCATCCGACCTTTCAAGTTATGTGAGCGGACAAGTTATTAATGTTTGCGGAGGAATGAATACCTAAGCCCCCTAAATCCCCCGCAGGGGGACTTTATAAAAGTTATGAGCAAAAAAAAAGTATTCTAAAAAATATTTTGGATAATTAAAACAAAAGCACTATCTTTGCAGTCCGAAAATTCAGAAAAAGAAAATAACAAAATAAAACACATAAAGCAATGAAAAGGACATTTCAACCTTCACAAAGAAAAAGAAGAAACAAACATGGTTTCCGCGAAAGAATGGCTACTGCAAATGGTCGCAGAGTATTAGCCGCTCGTCGTGCTAAAGGTAGAGCTAAATTGACAGTTGCTGATGAAGGTCGTCACAAATTCTAAACCTTTTCATCACACAGTAAAAAATAAAATCAGAACTTGAATTTCAGGTTCTGATTTTTTTATGTAAAAACCATTTTTGTTAAAAAATCCAAAATAATTATCAAATCTAAAATATTGATTTAACTTTGTATCGCAAAGTACTTTTAATATTTTTAAAAAATGAAAGAACAATTAGACGACTTAAAAGCAATCCGAGAGATGATGGAAAAATCATCTAAATTCCTTTCTTTAAGCGGATTATCCGGAATAATTGCAGGAATTACAGCTATAATTGGCGCAACTTTTGGCTATTTCTATATACTCCAAGATTCATCTTTAACTAATTTTACTCAGCAGAAGGAAATGTTTATTCTTCTTGTTGCAGATGCTCTAATTGTTTTAATTATTTCATTTGGTTTTGCTATTTATTTTTCATGGAAAAAAGCAAAGAAAAATAATCAAAGATTATTCAATAGGGTTACATTGCGTACTCTGTATAATTTGGCAATTCCATTTGTTGCAGGTGGTGTTTTATCTTTTATTATGATATACAGAGGACAAATTGAACTTGTTGCAGCCATTACACTGATATTCTACGGTTTATCGTTGGTAAATGCTTCAAAATTTTTAAATGAAGAAATTCATTATCTGGGAATTACGGAAGTCGTACTCGGAATTTTGGCAGCAATTTTTATCCCTAAAGGTTTAATTTTTTGGACTTTGGGTTTTGGCGTAGCTCATATTATCTACGGAGTTCTTATGTACAAAAAATACGATTTGAAATAAACTATGACTAATATTATTGCAAATCTTAATAAAGCATTCGACAGTAGAATACGGCTTGGAATTATGTCTATACTGATGGTGAATGATACGGTAGATTTTAACACGATGAAAGAACTGTTGGAACTTACCGACGGAAACCTTGCAAGCCACATCAAAGCGTTGGAAACATTAGAATATATCCGAAGTAGAAAGCAATTTATCGGACGCAAACCGAATACACGTTACGAAGTGACGGAACTTGGCAGAAAAAGTTTTCAGGAGCATTTAGATGCTCTTTCCAATCTCCTCAATTAATTTTTTTTACAAACAAACTTTGAATTTCAAAGTACTTTTCAAAAATACATTTAATCATTTAATCATCAAACTTATGGAAACAAACATTCATCAAAAAATGGAACAAATCAGTCGCTCTGTTACGTTAAAAGCCGTTATTGTAGGTATTTTAACTTTGCTGTTATTAATACCCAGCGTAATGATCCAAAATCTGATTTTAGAACGACAAAACCGCAGTGAGGAAACTATTTCAAGAATTAACGCAAAATGGAGCAATGCACAAACCATCAATGGACCTGTGTTGGCAATTCCTTACACCGTAAAAAAAACGGATGAGAAAAAAAATCTTTTCACTGAATACCACACACTTTATTTAACCCCCGAACAACTTTCAATAAATGTGAAACTTATCCCTGAAGAACGTCATTACGGCATTTATAAAGCCATTTTGTATAAAAGCGATGTTCATCTTTCAGGGAAATTCGCCCACATCGATTCGCTGCCTGTAAATGGAGAAATAAAATGGAAAGACGCTTATGTACAACTGGGAATTACAGACTTACGCGGGATTGAGAACAATGTGGATTTTGTAATGAATAATTCACATTTTTCGGCGAAAGCGGGCGGGAAAAAAGATGTCATAGGTGAAGGATTGAATATTTCATTAAAAAACAATTCATCTTTTACTTCAGAGAAAGAATGGAATTTCAGTTGCAACTTGCAATTAAAAGGAAGCAGCGACATCAATTTTATCCCTATTGGAAAAAATACAAACGTTGAAGTGAGCGGAAACTGGAAAGCGCCAAGCTTTATCGGCAGTTTCACTCCTGAATACAAACTGACGGAAAGTGGCTTTTCTGCAAATTGGAATGTTCTCCATTTTAATCGAAATATACCGGAATACTGGACAGATAATACTTCTTCTTTTACTGAAAATTCTTTTGGTGTTGATTTGGTAGATACGGTCGATCATTATCAACTGAATATGCGTTCTGCAAAATATGCTTTGATGTTTATTTCACTTACGTTCGTAGTGTTTTTCTTTGTGGAAGTTCTGACTAAGAAAAGAATACATCCTATTCAATATTTTTTGGTAGGAATAGCTCTCATTCTTTTTTACAGTTTGTTACTTTCTTTTTCGGAACAAATCGGATTTGGATTTGCCTATCTCATAGCAAGTGCAGCTACTATAGGGTTGATTGTTACTTATGCTCATAGTATTTTCAAAAATAAAAAGCAAACAGGTATTTTAGCTCTATTTCTGAGCATTTTATACATTTTCTTGTATGTTATTCTGCAATTGGAAGATATAGCGCTGTTGATAGGAAGCGTTGGATTATTCGTTATATTGGGAATTATTATGATGCTGACAAAAAAAATCAAATGGTATAAAGAAGATGAAAAAAATGGAGATGAAATTCAACTGCCCAAAGTAAATCAATCCGCCAAAAAAGAATTTGATGATTTGGAAATTTAAATTCAACGGAAAGAATTTAGGAATTTATCAAAAGATAGAGGGTATTGTTTTGAACGATACCCTCTATTATAAAATTATTTTTTTTTACAATAAATTACTTGCCAGTTCAGACAAGTAACTTCGTTCGCCTTTAATGAGGTTGACGTGAGCAAAAATATCTTGTCCGTGCATTCTGTCAATCATATACACTAAACCATTTGAATGCATATCCAAATAAGGTGAGTCGATTTGCTGAATATCGCCGGTGAAAACAATTTTCGTACCCTCTCCTGCCCTTGTAATAATTGTTTTTACCTCGTGCGGTGTGAGATTTTGAGCTTCATCCACAATAAAATACGTTTCACTCAAACTTCGTCCTCGAATGTAAGCCAGCGCTTCAATGACCAACTGCTGATTTTTTTGCATTTCTTCTATTTGCTTTACTTCTTTGCCTTGATAAGAAAAATGATGTTTTATCACATTCAAATTATCAAACAGCGGCTGCATATACGGACCAATTTTTTGTTTTTCATCTCCGGGAAGAAAACCTAAATCTTTATTTGCCAACGCTACAATTGGTCGTGCAAGTAAAATTTGTTTATAGTTTTCTATTTTCTGAAGTGCAGCTGCAAGCGCCAATAAAGTTTTTCCGGTTCCTGATTTTCCCGTAAGAGCCACCAGTTTTACATCATCGTCAAGAAGCACATTCATAGCAAATGCTTGTTCCGCATTGCGAGGTTCCACACCGAAACTACGTACTTTTTCAATACGCTTTACTACTCCCGCTTGAGGAATATAGCGTGCCAACACGCTTGACCGGGAGCTTTTCAGCACAAAACAATCCTGCGGTTCAACATCGCTGCGAAAATCGAATTCATCAATCGGAATGCCTTCGGGCGTATTGTAAAGTCTATCAATAATTTCGGAAGAAATATCGGTATAAGTTTCGTGATTTTTTTCAAAGATATTTACATTAGTGACTTTATCATTGATATAATCTTCAGCAAGCAAACCTAACGATAAAGCTTTCATTCTCAAATTAATATCTTTGCTCACCAATACGGTCTTGGTTTTCTTCTTCTTTTGAGAAATAGTATAAGTTACCGCTAATATTCTGTGATCAATGGTTTTTTCTGAAAAAGATTTTGTAATTATTTCAGGATAATCGTATTCTGCAACAATGAAAAGTCTCCCTTTCCCGGGACCAAGCGAAGCGCCTTTGTCAAACAAATCTTCATCCGCCACCAAATCCAATTCACGAGTAAATTCGCGGGCATTGAAATTGATTTGTTCATTTCCCTTCTTAAAGTGGTCTAACTCTTCCAATACTACAATCGGCACATAAACATCGTTTTCTTCAAAATTGTGTAAACATTTATAATCGTGCAAAATAACGTTAGTGTCTAATACAAAATTCTTCTTCACTCCCATATTTCAAATAAATTAGTTTCTCTTTCTTATAAAATGTTTCACAAAGATTGGAAAAAAACAGGAATAAAAAAACGAAATGCAATAAAAGTTTTCAACAGTTACCACATTTCGTTGTTTTTTCATAAAAAAGAAATTTAGATTCCGAATTCGGTTTTCACTTCATCAATCATATCTAATTTTTCCCACGTAAACAACTCTACAGTTTTCTTGAATTCTTTTCCATTAGCATCAATAAACATTTTTTCTTTTTTCACAGGAGTGCGTCCAACGTGCCCGTACGACGCAGTTTCTTCATATATCGGATGGCGAAGTTTCAAGCGTTTTTCAATGGCTTTGGGTCGCATATCGAAAATTTCAGTTACTTTTTCTGCAATTTGCGCATCAGATAGTTTTACTTTTGCCGTTCCGTAAGTATTAATATATATATTCATTGGTTGAGCAATACCAATGGCATACGCCACTTGTACCAACACTTCATTTGCGACACCTGCAGCTACTAAGTTTTTAGCAATATGACGGGCTGCGTACGCTGCGGAACGATCTACTTTAGAAGGATCTTTCCCTGAAAATGCACCGCCTCCGTGAGCGCCTTTTCCTCCGTAAGTATCAACAATAATTTTACGTCCCGTTAAACCTGTATCTCCGTGCGGACCGCCAATTACAAATTTTCCGGTTGGATTTACATGCAATACATAATCATCTTTTACCAATTTTGCAAATTGAGGAACCTTTGCTTTCACACGCGGAATAAGAATATTGCGTACATCTTCTTTGATGATGTCGAGCATTTCTTTATCGGCTCTCTCCTGTCCTTTTTCATCTGTAGGAACAATAAAATCATCGTGCTGCGTGGAAACCAAAATAGTATGTACACGTACAGGTTGATTATTATCATCATATTCAATGGTAATTTGTGATTTAGCATCCGGACGAAGGTAAGTCATTACTTTCCCTTCACGACGTATAAATGCCAATTCTTTTACCAATGCATGCGATAAATCGAGCGCAATCGGGATATAATTTACGGTTTCGTTGCAAGCATAGCCAAACATCATTCCTTGGTCGCCGGCGCCTTGTTCCATTGGTTCTTCTCTCTCCACACCACGATTGATGTCTTTAGATTGCTCGTGGAGAGCAGAGAAAATACCACATGCATTACCATCAAACATATATTCGCTTTTGGTATAACCAATGCGGTTTATTACGCGACGCGCAATGGTTTGCACATCTACATACGCATTTGAATGCACTTCGCCTGCAATGACCACCTGACCTGTAGTTACGAGTGTTTCGCAAGCAACCTTAGAATTTGCATCCTGCGCTAAAAAATTGTCGAGAATAGCATCCGAAATTTGATCTGCTACTTTGTCCGGATGTCCTTCTGAAACAGACTCCGATGAAAATAAATAACCCATATTTAGTTTGTAATTTATGGTTAATAGTTTGCAGAATGAACGCACAAACTAATAACAAAGTTTATAATATATGGGAAGATTATTGGACTTTATAAGAGAGAAAAAATGGAAAGAGAGTTACAATTTAGCATTTTTTTCAGTGGTTGCAAGCAGTCCAAATCTGTCCACGTTTTTTATTAAATACGGTGCAAAGATAAGAAAAAATAAGTAAGAGAATAAATTTATTGCGTTAAAATTATTTTTTATTCAACGTTTCAACAATATCTTTTTCAATATCGACAAATTATAGATTAAAACTAATGATTAATTCACACTTTGGATATTTATTTTTCCAAAATTCAATTAAACTTTCTTCATCATTTTCAATGTCGGCAAGCAAAGTTTCGAGTTTTGGAAACGATTGTAGTATTTGTGAAATTCCTTTTGACGTTACTTTGGTGTGCTTAATGTATAAATAATCTACCTCTTGCAAATGAAGTATGCAGTCTAAATTTTCATCAGACAATGGTACTTCCGCTAAATCAAGATAATTTACTTTAGTCAGTTTTTTTAGATATTCCAATCCATCTTTTGTTACCAAAGATCCGCCTAATGAAAGACGGTCTATTTCTGTAACATATTGAGTAATGAAAAATAAATCTTCATCAGTGGTATCACAATCACGACAACCAAACTGAGTTATATGGCTCGGTATATTTTTAGTATTCTTTGTTTGAAAATACTTTTCGAGTAAATATTTTTCTCTGTTTTTTGATAATTTCATTATTAATCGTACCAAATTTCGAAACTGATTTCGTATCCGGCTTTTTTGAAAATCTTGATTATCTTATCTCTAAATCGGCGGTTTTGCTGTTCTTTATTTATTTCGGTAAAAAACATATTGGAATAAATAATTTCAGGTGTTGATGCTTTTCCGTTGGCTTGAATTTGTGTGGTAGTGGTTTTCACGGAATTTTCTTCCGTAAAAAATACTACATTAATATCTTTGCCTATGGTTGTTATTTTTTCCAATGGTACTTCAGATAATGTGACGGTGTATTGTTTAATATAAGGATTATACCACTTTACTCTAAGCGATAGATTTTTCATTGAATCTATTTTGAAAAAATCTAAAACCTGAAAAGAATCCTGTTCGTTTCTCGGATATTTTTTCAGTTCTTTTTTGAGTTGTGAATTCAATGCTTTTGATATGTTTTCAAGGTTATTTTGGGCATTCAAAAACAATGTAACTAAAAGTAATACCGAAATAAAAATATGTTTCATACGTGTTTGTTTGATCAGAAGTAATCAGTATTTAAGTACTTTAGCCGAAAATACAGCAAACTTGCCTGCTTCGCCAAAGTATAGTTTTTCACTTAAATCATAGTCGTTTGTTATCATTATTGTTGTGTTGTTATTGTTCTTTATAACATATATTTCATGGACTAATTCATCTTCAGCATTATTTGTTTGGTATGAAATCATATACGCTTCTTTATTTCCTGATTTTATTGTTTTTTTAATTATGTTCTGTGTATTTTCTACAATGGTAAAGTCATAGGATGCTAACGTTTTTTTATAATAATCATAACTTTTGGGGATAAGCATCACTTGTAAAAATGCATAGTGTTTCGTATTTGATTCATACATAACTGTTCCCATAAATTCAGTTTTGTCAAATACAGAATTGTCAATATCAAAAGAAATATCTGCATCAGCATATTTTTCATTATCAATATCAATTTTTTGTGCACTCAAAAAGACAAGATTGATCAAAAGAATCAATGTGGTTATGAAAAATTTGATTGTATTCATTGCTCAATAGTTTTAGAATTCAACATTTATTATAGTTAATTAATCTTGGTCCGCCTTTTTCATTTGTTTCATTAGATTTTCTAAAAGTGTGCTTAGACTTTTCACATCTTTTTTGAGTACTAAAAACCGCAGTGATTGTATATAATCTGACTTAAAACCAAGCAATGACGACAACATATCATCCGTATTATTTATACTGCAAACCCCGTTATTGTAGATAGCTAAATTATATTTATTCGAATAATAATTTTTCCCTTTGTTAAAATTCAGAATCACAATGGAAAGATTAGAGTTTGATTTTATATAATCAAAAGTTTGTATGTTCTCAAAATTTTCGTAATCGAAAATGTAATAATACTGATAATAAGTTCCACCGTTTTTGCAAATACTACTATCCGTAACTTCCGTAGTTAAATTGTATTTTAAAATGTAATCTCCATAAAAATCATCTTTTACAATATATTTAAAATCGTTTTCATTTTTAAGTTTTTCATTTTCTAAAAACTCAAAAGCATTTGTTTCCACAGAATCACCGATTGCTTGTTGAGTACCAAATATATTTTTCGCGATGGTCACAAAATCGGTTTGAGGACTAATTTTCTGTCCTTGAGCTCGAATTAATATCTCGTTTATTTCCGAAGTTATTTTTTTTATGGACTGGTACTGAGCTTCTACATTTACCGCAGTCAATAGAATAGCTATAATTAAGATAAGTTGTTTCATATTTTTTTATAGTTAAAATCTTTAATTATAATAATTTATTCAGTAACCCATTTATTTTCATGATATTTACCCTTCTTTTTTATCGTTTTTCCGTCATCGTTATATTCCACGTATTCACCTTCTAAAATTCCATTTTTAAATGTTATACTATAAAGTAATGTATCTGTACCTTCTTTATAATAGTAAAATACACCTTCACCAACGCCATTTTTTACAGATCCTTTCATTTTAACGTTACCGTCATTTGTATATTTATACATTGTTCCGTTCAATGGATTTTTAGTTTCTACTTTGCCATTTTCATAAAAAGAAGTGTAAGGTATTGTTGGATATCCTTCTTTATAATTAATTTCTGAAATTGGTGTAAGTTTTACCGAGCCATCGGTGTTATGTGATACTTTATTAGTAATCGTTTTTCCATCGTTGTACATATATCCATTTTTTATAAGAAATTCACTTTCAAACTGTAGATTAGATTTTTCTCCATATTTAAAAGTAACTTTATTCATTGCAAGATCTTTTACTGAATAAAAAAAAGAGGCGTCTTTTGAGTTAGGATTTGTAGGAAAACCTTCTTTGTTTAGCCAAGTCATTTCCCTTTTCATTAAATTTTGATTAATTAAGTTCAATCCATTAAATACAACTTTATCAATTGCTTCATAACTCATCCAAATGTATGAATAAACAAATCTTTTATCTTTATCGAATAAAGCAAATAGCGGTGTAGCTGAAGCAATAAAAGTATTTCTAAATTCTTTTTCGTCAGCGGAAACAAGATTAAAATCATTTTTCAATCGTTTCACTTTTTCTTTTTGAAAGAAATTTTTTATCGCGTCATCGTTAATGGTTTTACCGTCATATCTTTCTAAAATTAGAAATACATCGTATTTATCAGATAAACCTTTTATTTTTAATGAATCACAAATATCAATACATCCCGAACAGAAGGTGTATGTAGAGATAATTATAAATGGTTTGTCTTTAAATTTTCTTTTTGATTCAATGAATGAACCAAGTTTTTTTTCTTGTCCGGATAGTGTAATAATATTTAATTCAGGAATTGTAGGTGTAGTAAGCAATCTGTTAAAATTATTCTCTGTTTGATTAGAAGAAATATTTTTATAATCGGATTTCATTATGTATTGTGCTGATAATGAAAAGGATGATAAAACAAAAACGAGTGTCAATATTTTCTTATTCATATTTTAAAATTTTATTGATAATTTCTATAATCTAAATTAAGTTCCTTACATAAGCCAATTATTTTTTGTTTTCCTATTTTACTAAAACCAATCAGATATAAATCGGAACCGTCTTCTAATTTTATTTTCTTGGTTTTTCTTGCCGGAATTTCTATTGTCGATTCTAAATAATTGCAATCCAGGCAAACATCCACTTCGAAAACAAATTGATTATCGTGATAAAAAACAATTCCTAAATGAGGAACAAAACAAGCTGCAATTCCCTCACCATACGTTTTACTATCTATTAAAAAAGAGATAAGATTTTCTATTTGTTCTTTGTTTAATTCTTTTTGATGCAAAACTACAGGGTTAAATATTCTTGTTTTATTATCAAACACAGTGGCGTATTTTTCTTCATCACCATCAAAATCGTAAGCAATTACTTTATTGAACTTTAAATCTTTAAATGGTTCTTCAAAAAAAATATTTGCTGATTCTAATGACTTTGCTTCTTTTATATAATTTGAAAGTAGGGTTTGTGAAAGATATTTTGAGTTTTGCACTACTTTGTCTTTCAACTTTGTCTTATTTTCTGTTTTTTGAGAGCAAGAAACAAAAAGTAAAAAAGTAATAACGAAGAGGATATTTTTCTTCATAAATCTCTTAATAGATTTATATAAATACTTACTCGTAGTGCATTTATAAAATAATAATTTACTCTATATTTTTTATTATGGATTGTTGAGATTATTTGCTGATTTATCAGTTTTTATTTCGTCAAAACTGATGTTAATTCCTACACCTAACCAGGGTTTGTTATTGTAAATCCATTTTATGTCTTGGTCGTTTTTGCCCAAAAAATCCCAGCCGATAAATACACCCAAATTCACATATTTTTCCGGTTTAATTACAATTCCCAACGATGTTGTTAGTGCTGTTGCGGTTCTGTTTTCGGTAACTAAGCTGTTTTTACTGTTTAAATCAACTCGCGTAAGCCCCAAACCCCACGAAACATCAAAACAGGAATTTTCCTGCGTAATCTTACCAAACCCAAAGGCAACATTAGCCTGGAGTGATAATGCCGTTTCAAAGTCAAAATCTTCACTGCCAATACCTCTTAATCTGAAAGGAACTGTGTAAGCGCCAACTTTTGCACCTTTGTATTTACTATATAATGGCTGTGTTGTTTCTACAAAGTTATTTTTTTCCATTCTGAATATTTTGTCACCGTTGTATTTTTTTTGTTTTGTAGAATCTCTGAAATTCCAGTATCTATAATATACATTACCATTTTTTTCGTACAATACTTTGANTTTGTATCCTTGTGTAACTTCATATTGACCAACGGACACAAATTCGTTCATAAATTTGCCATTTGTTAAAACAACACGTTCTTCAAGATTTGTTCCTTGNAANTCGTACTTAAATTGATAACTTTTATCGGAAATTTTAATGATAGTATCGTTCCCAACCTTGTTTTCAGAAAATGCACTAGGGTATATTATAATAAAAGCGCCAATTAGTAGTAGTTTTATTTTCAAAATTTTCAAAATTTTAGTTGTTTGTGTTTTAGAATCTTTACTTTTTTTTGAATGGGATATTGGAAATGTTGTTGTGGAGAGTAATTTTTCACAAAAAAAATCACCACACAAAACAAATATCCATTCCATTAGCATTATGCTTCAAAAATGATATCGTTACGGTGATGAGTTGGTATCACAAATACGAAAATCTGGGCATTACTATACTTTAACAAACNCACTTAAGACATAACGTATGTTAAAAATATGTATATCTGCAAAAATAAACTCAAATTCACGGGAATGCAATACCCACTTGTGATGATTTTTTTAAATCAAATTAAATACACTGGCGTATTTATGAAGATGGATAGTGGTGAAAGCGTTAAGTTTTTCCTTAATTTTTTTTCGGTGGGTTTTAGCTGTGTTTATAGAAATATAAAGCATTTGGGCTATTTCGTCATTGGTTTTTCCGAGAGCTAAAAGCGATAATACTTGCTTNTCACGATGACTTAAAGATGAAAATTTATGAACACTTTCTTTTAAGAACAAATGTTCTTCCATAAGTTTATCCAGTTTATTTGAAATATTGACTAATTCTGTTACCGATTGAGCAATAGTTATAGTCAAAGTGGGAATTCCATCTTCTTGCAGTAGTATTTTCGCAACAGATAAATACCAAATCCACGGTTNATCTANNNCNGNACGCACTTGNTGGAAAATNGTAATTTTATNTTCTANNTNATTTTTTTCAATNANNTCTAAATACNTNGGNAAATATNTATTNACATCATCCTCATTAAAGTATTTATANAAATAATCANTNCCNATACTNTCCANNTCNTCTANAGTAACNTTTAANATATCCAAACCTCTTTGAGACATATAAACTACTTTATTTTGAACAACATCATTTATAATTACTACCCCAGGTAAATAATTTGACACATTGTGTATATCATTAATTATTTTCTTCTTAACTTCATTCATAAGGAATGGAATTGAAATTTTTAAAAGTAAAAAAGAAAAATTGTTTTAATTATTTTAATGCAGCAACAATGTCTTGTTCTATATCAGCAGGTTTTACATTCGGTGCAAAACGTTTTACCGGCGTTCCTTTTTTATCAATTAAAAATTTGGTAAAATTCCATTTTATAGTATCTGTAAGAGTTCCGGGTAATGCTTTTTTCAAATATTTATAAAGCGGATGGGCATTCTTTCCATTCACATCAATTTTTTCCATCATTTGAAAAGTAACTCCATAATTCTTAGTGCAGAATTCTCCAATTTCAGCATTTGTACCCGGATCTTGATTAGCAAACTGATTGCAGGGGAAACCTAAAATAACCAATCCTTGGTCTTTATATTTTTTATAAAGTTCTTCCAGTCCTGCAAATTGAGGAGTGAAACCACATTTACTTGCCGTATTTACCACCAGCACAACTTTGCCTTTATAATCGCTCATATTAATTTCTTTGCCGTCCAAACCATTGGCTTTNAANTCGTAAAAAGTTTGGGAAAAACCTGTTCCTGAAATCAAAAAAGATAACATAAACATAGATATTAATAGTTTCATATTAAAATTATTTATATTCATTCAAAATAATATTTATTATAAAAAACAAGTAAATCAAATATTTGTTTTATAACTCAAGAAATATTTAATATGTATATATTTATTTTTTCGTACGTTAGTTGACATTTTTTCTTACCTTTGTACTCGAAATCTGAACAAAATCAGTTTTCAAAACATTATATAATCAATTTTGGGGTGCCTTAATATTTCGGGCTGAGATCATACCCTTTGAACCTGCGCGGGTAATTCCGGGAAGGGAATAAGATTTATCATTTTTCAACTCACCGTTTTTTAGGCTATCTCATCTAATTTATTAACCAATTAATTAAATTAAAATGAGAAAGTTATTTTTTTCAATCGTGCTTNCATTNTTTGNATTACAACTTACAGCACAAAACNTTATTCAAGGTAAAGTAACAGACGAAAACAACCAACCGCTNGCAGGAGCTTCTGTTACGCTTAAACAAACATCAAACACAGTTATCACCAANCGAAAAGGTGAATTTGAATTCAGCAATTTAACCGATTATGCTTATACCATATTGGTTAAATATATTGGTTATGAAAATGTGGAACAAAACGTAAAAACAGGTTCCAGCATAGTTGTCAGAATGGAACGCTCGGCGGTTTCACTGGAAGAAGTAACTGTTTCCGCTACACGTGCTAACGACCGCTCTCCAATGGCGTACACCAATGTTTCCAAAGAAGAAATTGAAAAACAAAATTTAGGACAGGATTTGCCCTATTTGTTAACTCTTACGCCTTCGTTTATTTCCACATCCGATGCAGGAACCGGCATAGGTTATACCGGATTTCGCATTAGAGGAACAGATGCAAATCGCACAAATGTAACAATCAACAGTATTCCTTACAACGATTCCGAATCGCACGGCGTATTTTTTGTGGACTTACCGGACTTTGCATCTTCTTTGAATTCCGTACAAGTTCAACGNGGTGTAGGAACTTCAACCAACGGAGCTGCAGCTTTTGGGGCNAGCATCAATTTCCAAACGGAAAAAATGATTCCGNTACCTTACGCAGAAATTGGAACGTCCGTAGGNTCTTTTAATACAATGAAAAATACATTAAAAGTGGGGACTGGTTTAATGAATAAATTCGCTGTTGACATTCGACTGTCCAACTTGATGTCTGATGGTTATATCGACAGAGCTTCAGTAAATATGCAATCCTATTTTCTTTCGGCAGGNTATTACGGCGATAAAACGTTATTGAAATTTATCACTTTCGGTGGAAAAGAAAAAAGTTACCAAGCGTGGAACGGTGTGGATTTGGATAATCAAGAACGCACATACAATGAACTTGGAAAGTACACCGATAACGAAGGAAATACACAGTTTTACGACAAACAAACTGACAATTACGGACAATATCATTATCAACTCCTTCTCACACAAGAACTTGCTCCTTCGTTGAATTTAAATGCAGCTTTGCATTACACACGCGGAATTGGTTATTACGAAGAATACAAAGAAGGACGAAAATACGTGGAGTATGGTTTAACTCCCGACACAATCAACAATTCTCNATTGAAAAAAACGGATTTGGTACGTCAAAAATGGCTTGATAATCATTTCGGCGGATTTACTTTTTCTTTGAACCAAAAAAAAGAAAAATATGATTTGACATTTGGTGGCGCAGCCAATAAATATTTTGGAGATCATTACGGAAAAGTAATTTGGGCTCGTTATGCAAACAATTTAGATCCGGAACATCAATACTATTTTAATAAAAGCACCAAAACCGATGCAAATATTTTCACTAAACTGAATTATGAAATAATTAAAAATTTAAACGCGTTCGTGGACTTACAATATCGCTATATCAACTTGGAAATGAAAGGAAAAGACGATAAATACGATGAAACCACAGGCGAAATGCGGGAGTTAGTCAGCCCTTCTCCTTTTCATTTTTTCAACCCCAAAATAGGTTTAAATTACCAAATTAATAATTCAAATATCTTATATTCTTCATTTGCTATTGCCAATCGTGAACCAAATCGTAACAATTATACCGATGCAGGACCTAATGAAAAACCCACCAGCGAACGTCTTTACGACACGGAATTAGGTTATAAATTTTTATCTCCCCGTTTTAGCTTTGGAACTAACTTATATTATATGAAATATAAAAANCAGTTGATATTAACCGGAAAAATCAGTGAAATAGGAGAATTGCTAACTTCCAATATACCTGACAGTTATCGTTCAGGTATTGAATTTATTGTAGGAGCAAAAATCGTGGACGGATTGCGTTGGGATGCAAATTTAACTTTAAGCCGCAATAAAATTAAAGCCATAACAGAATATGTGGATGCTTACGATGCCGATTGGAATTGGCTTGAAACAAAAGAAATCAATTATACAAATACAGATATTTCCTACTCACCAAGCGTAATATACAATAATATTCTNACTTATATTTTTAAAGGATTTGAAACAACTTTTACATCATCGTATGTCAGCCGACAATACATCGACAATACGTCAAGTATTGACCGCTCAATAAATCCTTATTTTGTAAACAATTTACGTCTTGGATATTCTTGGAAACTGAAAGCGTTGAAATCTATTGATTTTAATTTATTGATAAATAATATTTTCAATGCTGAATATGAAACAAACGGTTATAATTGGTACACNTATTATTTAGACGGTACAAGAATAAATGAGAAACGTTATTTCCCTCAGGCAGGAACAAATGTATTGGGTTCGGTAACGTTAAAGTTTTGATTACAGTAAATAAATCCCTCTGAAGAAAGAGGGATTTTCTTATTTATACAACAAAAATATACACGGACGTTTGTTCAAATCCGGTTTTTGCGTTTTCCACGCCGAAACCGGTTTTGTTTTTATAAATTCCGTTTCGAGTGTAATATCTGCCGCAATACAAAGTTTGGTGTTTTGTTGACAAGTGGAAAGTATATCATCCAGCATTTTCATATTACGATAAGGAGTTTCTATGAAAATTTGCGTTTGGTTTTCGGAATAAATGCGATTTTCCAACCTTCTTAATTCTTTAATTCTATCCAACTGTTGTACTGGAAGATAACCCAAAAAAGCAAAACTTTGTCCGTTAAAACCCGATGCCATCAAAGATAATAAAATAGAAGAAGGACCAATTAATGGAATTACTTTTATGTTTTGCTGCTGTGCTAATGCCACCACATCTGCTCCCGGGTCTGCAATAGCAGGACAACCCGCTTCAGAGATAACTCCAACATCGTTTCCTTCATTTAAAGGCTTTAAAAACTCAGAAATTTCTTTTAAATCGGTGTGTTGATTTAGAATAAAAAATGTCAATTCATCAATATTGATTTCTTTGTTTACTTTTTTTAAAAAACGTCGTGCAGTTCGTACATCTTCCACAATGAAATATTTCAACNCNGAAANAATTTCAGCGTTGTATNCNGGNAGAATTNTGTCTAATTCAGTTTCTCCGAGCGTGGTTGGGATNAGATAGAGTGTTGTCATCTTTAGTTTTAATGATTAAATTGATTTACTGCTCATTTTTCAATTCTTCCAATTCTTCACTTAAAATCTCCCATTCATACATTTTTTGTTCCAATTCCCGCTGTTTCTTTTGCAAAAGCATGATAAAATCAGCATCGGACGCTTTTTCAGGGTTGATGAGTTGAATCTGCATATCTGAAATTTCTGTTTCAAGCGTTGAAACAACGTTTTCAGCATCTTCAACCGCCTTTTCTGCTTTTCGTATCTTTTTATTGAGTTCTTTTCGGGCTTCGTAACTGAGTTTATTTTCCGAGATTTCCTTTTGGACTTTTAAGTCTCCCTGAGGGGGATTTAGAGGGCTTTTACTTCTTTCCAATTCTCGTAAACTATCCATTTTCTTATGTTGCAAAAACTCATAAATTCCTCCCAAATGTTCACGCACTTTTTTATTGCCAAATTCGTACACTTTTGTAACCAAACCATCGAGAAATTCACGATCGTGCGAAACAACAATGGCAGTACCGTCAAAAGCATTGATAGCTTCTTTNAACACGTCTTTAGAACGCATATCCAGATGATTTGTAGGTTCATCGAGAATAAGCAAATTAACCGGTTCGAGCAACAAGCGTATCATTGCCAAACGGCTTCGTTCACCGCCGGAAAGCACTTTTACTTTTTTCTCAGAAGCTTCGCCTCCAAACATAAACGCCCCCAGAATATCTCGGATTTTGGTACGAATGTCTCCTACAGCAACATTATCGATAGTTTGAAAAACGGTGAGATTTTCGTCCAGCAACGATGCCTGATTTTGTGCGAAATAGCCTATTTTCACATTATGCCCTAATTTTAATTTGCCGGAATAAGCAATTTCATCCATAATACATTTCACAAGCGTGGTTTTTCCTTCGCCGTTTTTTCCAACAAACGCTACTTTTTCTCCCCTATTGATAATCAAACCTATATTGTCTAAAATTAAATAATCGCCATAAGCTTTAGATAAATGTTCAATTTCCACGGGAATAATTCCTGAACGAGGCGCCGGAGGAAATTTTAACCGCAAACGCGAACTGTCTTCCAAATCCACTTCCAAACGTTCTAATTTTTCCAACTGTTTAATGCGCGATTGTACCTGAACGGCTTTAGTAGCTTTATATCTGAAACGTTCAATAAAATCTTCCGTTTCCTGAATTAATTTTTGTTGGTTTTCGTACGCACGCACTTGCTGTTCGTGGCGTTCTTTGCGCAGTTCCACGTATTTAGAATAATTTACATTATAATCGTAAATTTTTCCAAGTGAAATTTCAATGGTTCTATTCGTAACGTTATCGATAAAAGCACGGTCGTGCGAAACAAGCACCACAGCGCTGCCTGATGTCATCAGAAAATTTTCCAGCCACTGAATTGATTCAATGTCCAGATGGTTTGTAGGTTCGTCAAGCAATAATACGTCCGGGCGTTGAAGAAGAATTTTTGCCAGTTCAATGCGCATTCGCCAACCGCCGCTAAATTCTGAACACTGACGATTGAAATCTGTACGTTCAAACCCTAAACCAATCAGTGTTTTTTCAATTTCCGCCTGAAAATTACCGGAATTTATAATTTGAAGATGTTCGTTGTAATGAGTGAGTTTATCAATTATTTTGTGGTATTCTTCGCTCTCGTAATCGGTTCTTTCGGACAATTCAAGCGACAGGTTTTCAATTTCCTTTTGGAGTTTTGTGATATGTTCGAAAGCTTTCTCCGTTTCTTGGAGTACGGTTGTACCTTCATTATGAATCATATGCTGAGGAAGGTAGCCGATGGTTAAATCGGAAGGAAGAGAGACATTTCCGCTTGTAGGTAGTTGTTTTCCTGCAATGAGTTTTAATAGGGTGGTTTTACCTGCGCCGTTTTTACCAACAAGTGCAATCTTATCTTTTGGATTGATGAGAAAACCAATATTGTCAAAAAGCGGAGAACCTCCAAATTCTACGGTAAGTTGTTCGATGGAAATCATTGGTCTTCTTTAGTACTTTCCTTTATTTCTTTTTCTTTATTCATTTTATTAATTCTGTTCCAAAGAAATAACGTTAAAGAAACTGCTATTGCGGCATCTATTAATAATAACAAATAAGGGGATAAATTTCGAGCCAACAAAGCNAATAATGTNAAAATTACNGTGATAGACATCAATAAAAAAGTNACCTGTTTATGTCCCAATCCTAAACTTAATAATAAATGATGGATGTGATTTTTATCAGCCGAAAAAGGAGAACGACCTTTTTTTAATCTTGTAATTACAACTCGAGTGGTATCAAAGAACGGAACTAAAAGAATCGTAACTGCTACTGCAAATGCTGAATATGTTCTATATTTTTCGGGCACTTCGTTTTTTGCATTCAATTCACAAAAAGATAATATGTATAAAAATATCATATAACCCAAAAGTAACGAGCCCGAATCTCCCATAAAAATTTTGTTTTTACTGCCAAAAACATTGTAATAAAAAAACACGGAAAGCGAACCTACCATTGCAAATGCAGATGTTGATAAATCCAAATTACCAGTCAGATAAAAATAAATGCCAAACAATAATGAGTATAAAAGTCCTAACCCTGATGCTAATCCGTCTACTCCATCTATTAAATTCAATGCGTTGACGATAAGAATAAANACAAAAAATGANATTAGATAACTAAGAAAAATCGGTAATTCTTGAAAACCTAAAAATCCGGCAAAAGTTGTAAATCTCATATTACCCATTACTATCAAAAAGAAACCGGCAGCAAATTGTCCTAATAATTTCCACCCTACTTTTAGCTCCACTAAATCATCTATAAAACCTACTATTAGAATTACGGCTAATCCTAGTAGAATAAATTGCATTTCTGAAAAAAGATTGAAAGAGAAAAAGAAAACTGTCAAAAGGAAAGAAACGAAAATATTAATACCTCCTATATTTGGAATATCTCCATCGTGAGAAGTTCTTTTATTAGGACTTACTACAAAATTATGTTTCTTTGCCATTTCAATTACCACGGGCATGAAAAGATAGCCTATAAAAAACGACACAAAAGAAACTAAAAAAGGATATTGGTTAAAAAAATGTAGTATAAAATTCATTTTTGCAAGTTATTTGTAATATCCAAACTCTCATATTGAGAATTATTACTGATAAATTCAGGGACAATTGATTTCATTTTGGAAACGGTTAAGTATGTTTTTCCCAAATAACTATATTTTATTAATTCTTCAATTTGTTTTGAGACATCATTGTATTCATACTCTCGAACTTTAGCAATCATAATTTTGGAGTGATGAGTTTCTTTTGTTATTTCTTTTTTATTCAAAAGTTCCTCATACAGTTTTTCTCCAGGTCTCAATCCTGTAAATTTAATTTGAATGTCTATATCGGGCTTAAATCCTGCAAGACGTATCATTTTACGAGCTAAATCCAAAATTCTTACCGGTTGTCCCATATCAAAAATAAATATTTCGCCACCTTTTCCCATAGTACCCGCTTCTAAAACTAACAAGCAAGCTTCCGGTATTGTCATAAAATAGCGAATAATTTCAGGATGAGTTACTGTAATTGGACCTCCCTTCTCTATCTGTTGTTTGAAATGAGGTATAACAGAACCATTTGAACCTAGTACATTTCCAAAACGCGTGGTTATAAACCGTGTAGTTAAATTCCCTTCTTTTTCTAGTTTTTTATTCAAGGATTGAACGTAAATTTCGGCTATTCGTTTTGATGCTCCCATTATATTTGTAGGATTTACAGCTTTATCTGTAGAAACCATTACAAATCTTGAAACTCCATATTTTACAGAAAGATCAGCCAAGTTTTTCGTACCCAATACGTTTGCTTGAATACTTTCGGTAGGATTATCTTCCATTAAGGGTACATGTTTATAAGCGGCAGCGTGAAAGACAATATCTGGTCTGTATAAAATCATCATATTTTCCATCCTGTCAGCATTTCTCACATCTGCCAAAAAAGCGCTAAAATCTTGATAGGGATATTTTTCATTTAATTTTAGAATCAACTCATGCATCGGCGTTTCCGCTTGATCTACCAAAACTATCAGACTTGGTTTAAACGCAACCAATTGACGAACAATTTCACTACCAATAGAACCTGCGGCACCTGTTATTAATACAACCTTGTTTTTAATTTCCTTTGAAATATTTTCTGTGGATATATTTATTGGTGGTCTATCTAACAAATCTTCAATTTGAATAGATTTTATTTGTTTAATCGAAGGCATATCTGCCCCATCCCAAACACTTACAGGCGGCGCCATCAATACCGATAAATTGTTATATATAAACACATCTAAATCCTTCTGAATATCAATCGATTCCATTTTTAATGGCGAAACAATGATTGCTTTTGCTTTTTTTGATATTATTTCTTTGACATTTTTATCTGTAAGTTCGTAAACTTTTACACCCATCAAAACACGCTGGCTTACTTCTTTGTCTGTATCAATAAAACCCACTAATTTATATTTCATTTTTTCGCTCGTTCTCAACATTTTTGCAATAGAAATTCCAACAGATTTTGTTCCATAAATCATAACAGGAATGACATCACTGGCATTCATTGAAATAAAATCAAACATTGTTTTAACAAACAATCTGATAATAAACAATAAAAAGAAAGCAAATATCCCGTAAAAAGTAAGTGAAATAAAATAAAAGATGTAACTCTGAAAAAAGAAATAAAATATAATATTAAAGAGCATCAAAAAACCCACAGTAGAAAATACCGAAGAGAAAAGTTTCACCGCATCAATAAATCCCGAATACCTCAAAATCCCTGAATAAGTATGAAAAACCCAGAAGAAGAATATTTGTACAGCAATAATAATGAATAACCTAAACCAAAGATTATGAATAATAATTCCATTGGTTAATTCTACTGATAAACTGTCAGATAATCTATATGACAAGACGTAGGCAATAATACAGGTGAGAATATCACCAAATAAAACAACCCATCTTGGGAGGTATGCTAAGGAAGTAAAATGAGAAAATATATCTGATGTTTTAACTAATTGCCAAAAATTCTTCATACGTTCAAATTACTTTGTTGGGTCAATTATGGATACAAAAGTAATATATTAAATAAAACATTGTTCATTTTTTTTTATATTTTTTCATTAAAAATGTTTTTCAAGATGTAAATTTATGGCTTTTAGAGTTTTTTGTTTTACTATATTTAATAAAAAATGGTAACTTTGCAAACAAAAAGTACAAAAAATTCCACAAAAATGAAATTTACTAAAATGCACGGAACCGGAAACGATTATATTTACGTGAACGGTTTTGAAGAAAAAATAGAAAACCCGGTAGAATTTGCTATTAAATATAGCGACCGCCACAAAGGAATCGGCTCTGATGGTTTAGTTATAATTCATCCATCCGAAACGTGTGATTTTCGTATGCAAATGTTAAATGCAGATGGCTCGGAAGCTGAAATGTGTGGAAATGCTTCACGTTGTATAGGAAAATATGTATACGACAAAGGATTAACAACTAAAAAAGAAATTACGCTTGAAACGCTTGCCGGAGTAAAAATATTGAAACTCTATGTAGGAGCTGATAATAAAGTAGAAAAAGTTACAGTAGATATGGGTGAACCTATTTTAGATGCTAAACTTATTCCTACTACTTTTGAAAAATCACCCGTTGTAAAGCAACTTGCTTCGTTCGGACAATATACCGATTATGAATTGACGTGTGTTTCAATGGGAAATCCGCATGCAATTATTTTTATGGACAACGTTTTGAGTCTTGATTTACCAAAAATAGGACCCGCCGTGGAAAACTCAAAATATTTTCCAAACAAAACAAATACTGAATTTGTAGAAAAAATTTCTGATAATCGCCTGCGTATGCGAGTTTGGGAACGCGGTTCAGGAGAAACAATGGCCTGTGGTACAGGCGCCTGCGCAACAGTTGTTGCTGCGGTTTTAAATGGCGTTGCCGAACGAAAAACCACTATTGAGCTTCTTGGCGGCGATTTAGAAATTGAGTGGAATGCCGAAAACAATCACGTTTACCTTACAGGCGAAGCCGTTACAGTATTTGAAGGAGAAATTTGAATTACAAATTTTTAAGTTTCAAACTCCAAATCTAAATGATTTTACAAACCTCTACTGATTATAAATATTTGATTAATATATGATTACCATTAACGAAAACTTTATTAAAATTCCCGAAACGTACCTTTTTTCAGAAATTGCACGACGTGTAAATCAGCATAAAGCAGAAAATCCGGATGCGGAAATTATCCGTATGGGAATTGGCGATGTAACACTCCCACTTCCTGAAGCTTCCATTCAAGCTATTATCAAAGCTGCTGAGGAACAAGGCAGTAGTGAAACTTTTCGTGGTTACGGACCTGAACAAGGATATGATTTTTTGAGAAATATTATTGTAGAAAATGATTTTAAAACAAAAAATATTAATATTCAACCTGATGAGGTTTTTGTAAGCGATGGCGCCAAAAGCGACACGGGAAATATCGGCGATATTTTTGACATCAGTAACAAAGTTGCTATTACCGACCCAAGTTATCCGGTGTATGTAGATACAAATGCAATGGCAGGAAGAGCCGGAGAACCCAACCAAAGCAATCAATGGAACAATCTTGTTTATTTGCCTTGTAATGACAGTAACAACTTTATTCCTGAATTACCTAAAGAAAAAGTTGACATTATTTATTTATGTTATCCAAATAACCCGACAGGCACAACGCTAACAAAGGAGGAACTTACTAAATGGGTGAACTATGCAAAAGAAAATAAGTCGATCATCCTTTTTGATGCCGCTTATGAAGCATATATAAGTGAAGAAAACGTGCCGCACAGTATTTACGAAATTGAAGGCGCAAAAGAAGTAGCTATTGAATTTCGTAGTTTCTCAAAAACTGCCGGATTTACCGGAACTCGATGTGGCTACACAATTGTTCCCAAAACATTGATGGCTTCCACAAAAAATGGTGAAAAAGTACAATTAAATAAACTGTGGTTGCGCCGTCAGACAACTAAATTCAACGGAGTACCTTATGTGATACAACGTGCTGCCGAAGCTACTTATAGCGAACAGGGTAAAAAACAAGTAAAAGCTCTGGTACAATATTATATGCAAAACGCCAAAGTTATCCGTAAATCATTGGAGGAAATTGGATTAAAGGTTTATGGAGGAATAAATGCGCCTTATATTTGGGCTAAAACACCAAACGGAGAAAGCAGTTGGGAATATTTTGATTATTTATTAAAAGAAAAAAATATCGTTTGCACACCGGGAGCCGGTTTTGGACCGTCTGGCGAAGGCTACGTACGTTTTTCAGCTTTTGGTAACAAAGAAAAAACGATTGAAGCAATGAATAGATTAAAAAAATAAGATAAATATTTTTAAAGAGTTCAAAGAGTGTCGAGATTACTTTCGGCACTCTTTTTTTGTTTCCTTCCAAATTAAATATTAACAAAAAAACCACAAACAGATAAGATTACAGGCATTTTTATGTTATTAAACATATTTCTGTTATCAAAAATCATCATTTTGACTAAAAATCAAGTCTATCTCTTTACACTTTGCTTATATATTTATCTTTTTTAAATCATTTTGCAATATTTTCAAATTAAAACAAAAAAATATGACAAAATATTTTGATATATAAAAACAAAGTGATTATCTTTGCAGCATATTTAGAACATTTTGTCACTAAAAATGCAAGATAATCATAAATATGACACAAAACACATAAATCATACATCATATTCACAAATTATTCACTAAAAATTTTTATTTATGAAAAAAGTTAAAATTTTAGCAACTGCATTTTTCGCACTATTAGCAGTTGCAAGCACAAAAGCACAAGAATTTTCTGTAAGCACAGATCTTGTAAGTTCATATGTTTGGCGAGGAACAAAATTTTCAGGTCCCTCAATTCAACCAACTTTAGATTTTACCGCTGGAGGATTTTCCATCGGTTCTTGGGGCTCTGCAGGATTCGACGGATTCCTTGAAATGGATTTATATGCGAAATATGCTTTTAATTTTGGACTTTCAATAGGACTAACCGACTATTATTATCCGGGAACCGAATATTTTGATTACAGTAAAGAAACTGGAGCGCATGGTTTTGAAATTAATCTTGGATACGGTATTAAAGGTCTTTCACTTAGCGCAAATTATATATTAAATGAAGCGGGAGGAGCAGCTACCGCGGGAGGTGATAAATATTTTGAACTTGGTTATGCTTTTAGTAAATTCAGCATCTTCGCCGGCGCTGGAGACGGATGGCATACTCCTGACGGGGAATTTGCCTTGGTCAATGTAGGAATCAGCACCTCTAAAGAAATCAAAATAAATGATTCTTTCTCTGTCCCGTTGAAAGTAAGCGCAATACTCAATCCTAAAACCGAACAATATTATTTGGTAGCAGGCATTACATTGTAAAAAATCAATTAAAATATTAAAGGAGAAATTAAAATGAAAAAAATCGAAGCAATCATCAGAAAATCTTGTTTTGATGAAGTATTAGAAGCTCTTCATGAAGTTGGAATCGACTTCTTTACGTATTGGGATGTAACCGGAGTTGGAAATGAAAAATCCGGCGCAATTTACAGAGCTACCGTTTACGAAACAAGATTAATTGAAAGACGGACTATATCTTTTGTCTGTCGTGAGAAATTTGTCGACGCAGCAATCGAAGCAATCGTTAAAGCAGCACGCACAGGCGAAATGGGTGACGGAAAGATATTTATTTCTACCATAGACGAGTCAGTTCGCATTCGTACAGGCGAAAAAGGACCGGAATCATTATACATTAAAGAATAATATAAATAGATAAAAGTAATAATTATGGATACAACAACTATATCAGGTCTTGACACCATGTGGGTGTTAATAACAGGAGCTCTCGTATTTTTTATGCAAGCCGGATTTGCATTGGTAGAAGCAGGATTTACTCGTTCAAAAAACACAACTAACATATTATTTAAAAATTTAATGGATTTCGCCATTGGAACTATTGGATTTTGGGTAATAGGATTTGGAATTATGTTTGGCGCAGGTAACGGTTTTTTTGGAAGTTTTCAATTATTTTCCAAAGTTAACGATGCTCCTTCCAACATTCCTAATATGGCGTTCTTTTTCTTCCAATTAGTATTTGCAGCAACCGCAGCAACAATTGTTTCAGGTGCTATGGCTGAAAGAACTAAATTTAAATCATATTTGATTTATAGTGCGATCATTTCTCTTATAATTTATCCAGTATCAGGTCACTGGATTTGGGGAGGTGGATGGTTATCTCAGCTTTCTACTCCATTCCACGATTTCGCGGGTTCAACAGTAGTACACTCCGTAGGAGGATGGTTAGCATTAGCAGGTGCCGTGGTTTTAGGTCCACGTTTAGGGAAGTATAAAAACGGTAAAATATATGCGATACCGGGACATAGTATCACCTTAGGTGCTCTTGGTGTATTTATATTATGGATAGGTTGGTTTGGATTTAACCCCGGTTCTACTTTGGGAATGTCGGATCCAGCATTAGTAGCTAATATATTTGTAACAACAAATGCTGCGGCGGCTGCCGGAGCTATCGGAACACTGATTGTTACTTGGCTACGCTATGGAAAACCCGGCCTGGGGATGACACTAAATGGAGTTTTAGCAGGGTTAGTAGCAATCACAGCAGGTTGCGACGCAGTAACTCCTGGTGGAGCAGCTTTAATAGGTTTAATAGCGGGAATTTTGGTTGTTTTTGCCGTTGAATTATTTGAAAAAGTATTAAAAATAGACGATCCTGTAGGTGCAGTATCTGTACATGGCATAAATGGCGCCTTTGGAACAATTGCAGTTGGCTTATTCGCTAAAGATGGCGGACTGTTTTTTGGCGGTGGTGCATCACTTTTGATTACTCAGATTATCGGGGTAGTTGCAGTAGCAGCCTATACATTAATTGTTGGATTTGCACTTTTCTACGCACTAAAATATACCATCGGATTACGTGTTTCTCCAAAAGAAGAAGAAAACGGATTAGATTATTATGAACATGGTGAAAAAGCTTATAATTAATTTTTTTCTGGTATTAGTATTTTTTCTAAAAGCAACATTTGCAAAGGCAAATGTTGCTTTTTTATTTTAATAATTTGATTAATAACAGCAAACAAATATCTCAAAATGAACAAATATACATATAAAAAATAACAAAAACATATTTTATCGTTTGTTTATGTGATAATTTGTTTGTTAAGACAAATTATTTTTATTACTTTTGTCCCCCGAAAAAATAACCCAGAAAAAACAGTAATAATGAAAAAAATTGAAGCAATTATTCGTAAATCTAAATTCGAAGACGTAAAGGAAGCATTATATGATGCTGACATTGACTGGTTTTCCTATTGGGATATTACAGGATTAGGTAAAACCACCGAAGATCAGGTAATTAGAGGTCAAGTATTTCAATCCCATTACATTCAACGCAGAATGTTATCGGTAGTGGTAAGAGATGTAAATTTGGAGAAAACAGTAAACGCAATTCTCGATGCTGCTTGGACAGGCGATATGGGAGATGGAAAAATTTTTGTATATGACATTGAAGAAACGTATCGTATTCGCACACGTGAATCCGGACCGGGCGCACTTTACAACAAAGAAACACAAGAATGAAAATCGAAACAAAATCAGTAAATATTAATCAGATAAAAGTATGAAAAAATACATAATAGCACTTACAACATTATTGATGTTTCCCGTGATCTCTTTCGCTCAAGCTAACACCACAACTACGCCCACGCTAAACACGGGCGATACCGCTTGGATGATTGTAGCGACTGCACTTGTTTTATTTATGTCTATTCCGGGATTGGCGTTATTTTACGGAGGTTTAGTTCGTAGAAAAAACGTTCTTAATATTTTTATGCAGGTATTTATTCTTGTTGCCGCCATTAGTATTGAATGGGTTATTATTGGCTACAGCAATGCTTTTGGTTCAAATTCCATTGAATGGTTAAAACCTTATTTTGGAGGATTTCATTGGGCTTTTTTAAATAATATACATATTGGCGATTTAAGTCCTTATTTTATTTCACATTCACAAACAGCAACTGACGGCAGTCAAATTGGGACAATTCCACATATTGTTTTTGTTATGTTTCAAGGAATGTTTGCTGTAATTACTCCTGCGCTCATTATCGGGGCTTTTGCAGAACGCATTAGTTTTAAAGGATTTTTACTGTTTTCATTATTATGGGCAGTATTAATTTACAACCCTGTAGCACATTGGGTTTGGTCTGCCGATGGTTGGTTATATAAACTTGGCGCGCTTGATTTCGCAGGAGGAACCGTTGTTCACGTAAATGCGGGAGCTGCAGCTATCGTAATGGCTATTTTACTCGGAAAACGCCGCGATTATAAAGGACATGCATTACCTCCCCACAATATTACATACGTTGCAATTGGAGCAGCTATGCTATGGGTTGGATGGTTTGGATTTAATGCCGGAAGTGGACTTGCCGCCGATGGACTTGCAGGAAATGCGCTGATGGTAACAAATTTGGCAGCAGCAACAGCGGCTCTTACTTGGGCATTATTGGAGTGGTTTATTGACAAAAGACCAACTACAGTGGGTATTTCAACCGGAGCTGTTGGAGGATTGGTAGCAATTACGCCTGCTGCAGGATTTGTAAGTGTAGGAGGAGCATTAGCCATAGGTATCGCTGTTTCCGTTATTTGCTTTATTATGGTAGCTTACGTAAAGCCCAAACTTGGTTATGATGATTCCTTAGATGCATTTGGAATTCATGGTATTGGAGGAATTTTAGGAGCGATATTAACAGGAGTATTAGCCACGCCATTTGTGCAGGAAAGCTATAGCGGAAGTATTTACGGTAATTTCCATCAACTTTGGATACAATTACTAGCCACATTCAGCACTATTATATTTTCCGGCATTGGTACATTTATATTATTTAGAATTATCGATAAACTTGTTGGAATACGTGCCACTGACAAGCAAGAAGCAACAGGATTAGACGAAACTTTACATGGCGAAACAGCTTATACTTATTTTGATTGATAAATACAATTATAAAAATGTATATTGATGTAAGAAAAGAACAACTTATGCATAAATATGCAATAAAGATTTTACATTTTAACAAAAATACAAGACGTTTTAGTTTCAATCAGACAAAAAATTGTTAAGATACATTTCAAAATATAATCAAAAACACATTTTTATTGAAATTATGAATAAATATTAGGACTATACTGATTTTTTTTATATTTTTGCAATCATATTACATTACACAAACAAAAAAACATATATAATTAACAATATAAATTTATGTCAAGTTTAAGATTTAAAGCAGTTGAAGATGCTTTTAAGAAAAAAGCAATTCACGTAACCCCTCCCAGTAAGCTAGCTTCCGATTATTTCGGAAAATATGTTTTTAACAAAGCTGCTCAAAAAGAATATCTTTCAAAAGAGACAGCAAAAGTGCTCCAAGATGTTATTGAAAAAGGGGCCAAACTTGATCTCGCATTAGCAAATCAGGTTGCTGAAGGTTTGAAAAAATGGTCTATTGACTTAGGTGCAACACATTATACTCACTGGTTTCAACCATTAACAGACGGCACTGCTGAAAAGCATGACTCTTTCATCGATTATATTGGTGCACCCGGCGAAGGAATAATAGAAAAATTCTCCGGAAAACTGCTAGCGCAACAAGAACCTGATGCTTCATCTTTCCCTAGTGGAGGTATTCGTAGTACTTTCGAAGCTCGTGGTTATACTGCGTGGGATCCTTCATCTCCAGCTTTTGTTATTGACGACACACTGGTTATTCCAACTGTATTTATATCTTATACAGGCGAAACGCTTGACCTTAAAGCGCCTTTGTTGAAAGCATTGGCTTCCGTAGATAAAGCAGCTACTGCTGTTGCAAAATATTTTGACACCGACGTTAAAAAAGTATACTCTTACTTAGGTTGGGAACAAGAATATTTCCTTGTTGACGAAGGTCTGTATGCTGCACGCCAAGATCTTATGTTGACAGGGCGCACACTTCTTGGACATGAGTCGGCTAAAAACCAACAATTGGAAGATCACTATTTCGGTTCAGTTCCAATGAGAGTGGCTGAATTTATGAAAGACGTAGAGTATGAAGGATATAAATATGGAATTCCATTGAAAACCCGTCACAACGAAGTTGCGCCAAACCAATTTGAATTAGCTCCAATTTTTGGCGAAACAAACTTGGCTGTTGATCAAAATTTGCTAACAATGACCATCTTGAAAAGAGTTGCACGTCGTCACGGGTTCCGTGTGCTTCTTCACGAAAAACCATTTGCCGGAATTAACGGTTCTGGTAAACACAATAACTGGTCGCTTGGAACAGATACCGGTGTAGGTTTACTGACTCCGGGAAAAACTCCTGAAGAAAATCTTCAATTTATAACATTCCTTGTAAACATCCTGATGGCTGTTTATAAAAATAATGCTCTTTTGAAAGCGTCCATTTTCTCAGCTCAAAATGCACACCGTCTTGGCGCAAACGAAGCTCCTCCAGCAATTATTTCTGCATTCCTTGGTTCTCAAGTAACAGCTGTTCTTGATAAACTTGAAAACAGTACGAGTGATGAAGCTATTGTACTTGATGAGAAGAAACAACTTAGTCTTGGTATAGCTCACTTACCTGAAGTGTTGCTCGACAATACAGACCGTAACCGTACTTCACCATTTGCGTTTACTGGTAACCGCTTTGAGTTCCGTGCTGTAGGTTCATCTGCGAACTGTTCTTCTGCTATGATTGCATTAAATACTGCTGTTGCAGGTCAATTAGTTGAATTCAAAGAAACAATTGATGCTAAAGTTGCTGCTGGTGCAAGCTTGCAGTCTGCTATTTTTGAAGTAATTAAAGAATACATCAAAATTTCTAAACCTATACGTTTCGACGGTAACAATTACAGCGACGACTGGAAAGCTGAAGCTAAAAAACGTGGTTTGGACGACGAAACAAGCGCTCCCAAAATATTTAAAGCTTATACGAGCAAAGCAAGTGTGGAATTATTCTCCAAACTTGGCGTATTAACAGAAAAAGAGCTTGAAGCGCGTAACGAAGTAAAATGGGAAACCTATACCAAATGGATTCAAATTGAAGCACGCGTTCTGGGTGATCTTGTTATTAACCACATTATTCCGGTTGCAACTCGTTACCAAAGTTTGTTACTTGATAATGTATCTAAAGTAAAAGCTTTATTCCCTGCCGAAAAAGCAGATAATATAAGCAAACTGAATGCTCAATTAATTATTGAAATAAGCGAAAGAATTACTAATATCAAAAATGCGGTCGATGATATGGTAGATACTCGTCGTCAGCTCAATAAACTTGAAAACGAGTATGAAAAAGCGTTAGGATATCATGATAAAGTAGTACCTTATTTTGACACCATTCGTTACAACGTTGATAAACTTGAACTTATTGTCGACGATGAAATGTGGACACTTCCAAAATATCGTGAGTTACTTTTTATCAGATAATTACATAACGTTTCCATACAATTAAAATAGATTTGATATGTCAAATCTATATCTTGACCCCATTCGGATCTCTCCGTAATGGGGTCAAGAGAAAATATCAAACTTATACATTCAAAAAACAATGAAATCATTTTCAAATCATCAAATCTCTGATTTAGAGCAGAAAATGCTCTACTCCTTTAGCAATGAACATGATGCTTGTGGAGTAGGGCTTGTTATCAATCTGAATGGAGATAAAACGCACGAGATTGTTGAGAAAGGATTGCAAGTCCTTGAAAATATGGTGCACAGAGGAGCTGAAAGCGCTGACAATAAAACAGGCGATGGAGCAGGAATTTTATTACATATTCCTCACGAATTTATTCTTTTACAAGGAATAGCCGTTCCTTCCAAAGGGAAATATGGAACAGGATTGGTGTTTTTGCCAAAAGAAGAAAAGAAAGCTCAATTATGCCTTGACATTATAAAAGAAACTGTTGAGAAGGAAGATTTACAACTGTTAGCCGTACGAGATGTACCTGTAAACAGTAATGTTTTAGGTGAAATTTCTCGTTCCAAAGAACCCGCCATAAAACAGATTTTCATTAAATCACAAAATCCGGCGCTTACCCAAGATGATTTGGAAATTAAACTTTATATTGTTCGTAAAAAAGTTGAAAAACAAATTTCTCAATTAGATATTGCTGAAGACAGAAGTTTCTATATTGTAAGTCTATCCACAAAACAACTGATTTACAAAGGAATGCTTACATCATTGCAATTACGTGAGTATTATCCTGATTTAAGCAATCCTAATCTTACAAGCCGTGTAGCGCTTGTACATTCCCGTTTTAGTACCAATACGTTTCCCACTTGGGATTTGGCTCAACCATTCCGAATGTTAGGACATAATGGCGAAATAAACACTATACGAGGAAATCGGCAGTGGATGGAAAGCCGTGAAAGTGTATTAAAGTCCGATGTTTTGGGTGAAATGAAAGATTTGTTCCCGATTGTACAACATGGAATGAGTGATAGTGCATCATTGGATAATGTATTGGAGTTTTTAGTTGTATCAGGCAAATCGTTACCACACGCAATGGCAATGCTTGTTCCGGAAAGTTTTAACACAAAAAATCCTATTTCCGACGGAGTTCGTGCTTTTTATGAATATCACAGTATGTTAATGGAACCTTGGGACGGACCGGCGACTTTACTTTTCAGTGACGGACGCTATGCAGGCGGTATGCTCGATCGTAACGGACTTCGTCCCGCACGTTATACCATTACTAATGATGGATTTATGATTATTGCCTCAGAAACAGGAACAATTGAAATAAATCCTGAAAACATTAAAGCCCGAGGACGTTTAAAACCGGGAAAAATGCTGATGGTTGATACCAAAACCGGACAAATTTCCTACGATAAAGAATTGAAGGAAGAACTTGCAAAAGTTTATCCGTATCGCGATTGGTTGAATCAAAATTGTATCAACTTAGATGATATTTCATCCGGAAGAAGCGTGAATAACGATATTTCCAATTACGAAACACTTTTGACCACTTTCGGTTATTCTACCGAAGATATTGACCGATTAATAATCCCGATGGCTGACGAAGGGAAAGAACCCATTTCATCCATGGGAAACGATACCACATTGGCTGCTTTTTCCAATAAACCGCAACGATTATTTAATTATTTCCGTCAACAGTTTGCACAAGTTACGAATCCGCCGATCGACCCTATTCGTGAAGAGCTGGTAATGTCATTAACAGGATATTTAGGAGCTATTCATCAAAATTTGCTGGGAAATATTCCAGAACTATCAAAAATAGTAAAACTAAAAAGTCCTATTTTGACCAATACACAATTTGATATTTTATTGAATTTGCGTTATAAAGGATTCTCTGCGGCTGTTTTGCCTATGCTTTTCAATCCTCAGGAGGGTGCTACTGGACTTGAAAAAGCGATTCAAGAACTTTGTGTATCGGTGGAAAAAGCTGTGGATGAAGGTAAAAATTATATTGTCCTTAGCGATCGTGGCGTGGATGAAAACCACGCTCCTATTCCATCTTTATTAGCGCTTTCTGCCGTTCATCTTTACTTGGTAGAAAGACGAAAACGTATGCAAATCGATATTGTTGTAGAAAGCGCTGAGCCACGTGAGGTGATGCATTTCGCACTACTTTTTGGTTTTGGAGCTAACGCAGTAAATCCGTATTTAGCATTTGCAGTTCTTGCACGTAAAGTGAAATCGGGCGATATTCAACTTGATTTTGATACAGCAAAGAAAAATTACATCAAATCCATTAACAAAGGATTGTTGAAAGTGCTTTCCAAAATGGGTAATTCTACATTGAGAAGCTATCGTGGAGCACATATTTTTGAAGCAATAGGAATCTCTTCCAACGTATTAAATGCTTATTTCAAAGGAATTTCTTCAAAAATTGAAGGAATTGACATTGAAGATATTGCAGGTGAAGTGCTACAACCTTATTTTGAAGCATTTACACCCAGCAACGAACCTTTACGACTAAAAAATCTGGGACTCTACGCTTATCGCAACGATGGCGAATATCACTCATGGAATCCTGAAACTGTTTCCCGTTTACAAATTGCGACAAAAACAGGAAGTTACGAAAAATTCAAAGAATATTCGACAACAATTGATAACAAACAAGAACCTGCATTTATCCGTGATTTATTGGATTATAAGCAAAATCCTATTGATATTTCGGAGGTAGAACCTGTGGAAAATATTATGAAGCGTTTTTGCACGGGAGCAATGTCTTATGGTTCTATCAGCCGTGAAGCGCATGAAGCGATGGCAATGGCAATGAATAAAATAGGCGGACGAAGCAACACTGGTGAAGGCGGCGAAGACCCCGAACGATACAAAAAACGTGAAGATGGTTTAAGTACACGTTCAGCCATTAAACAAGTTGCCTCAGGACGTTTTGGTGTAACTGCCGAATATTTGGTAAATGCCGATGAATTGCAAATTAAAATCGCACAAGGAGCTAAACCCGGCGAAGGCGGACAACTTCCGGGCTATAAAGTGGATAAAATCATCGCAAAAACGCGACATTCCATCCCTGGCATTTCTTTGATTTCGCCACCTCCACATCACGATATTTATTCTATTGAAGATTTGGCACAACTTATTTTCGATTTAAAAAATATAAATCCTAATGCTATAGTTAGCGTTAAATTAGTTTCAGAAACCGGTGTAGGTACTATTGCCGCCGGCGTTGCCAAAGCAAAAGCCGATTTAATTTTGATAAGCGGCTCTGAAGGTGGAACAGGCGCAAGTCCTTCAAGTTCCATCAAACATGCCGGAATGCCTGTAGAAATTGGTTTGGCTGAGACTCAACAAACCTTAGTAATAAATAATTTACGCGGAAAAGTTGTTTTACAAACCGATGGACAATTAAAAACCGGACGCGATATTATCATTTCCACCTTGCTTGGAGCCGAAGAATTCGGTTTTGCCACAAGCGCACTTATAGTGCTTGGTTGTGTAATGATGCGTAAATGTCATTTAAATACATGTCCGGTGGGCGTCGCAACACAAAGTGAAGAACTCCGCAAACGATTTGTAGGACGATATGAATACTTGGTGAATTTCTTTACTTTCTTGGCAGAAGAAACGCGTGAGCATTTGGCTAAACTTGGTTTTCGTACGTTGGACGAAGCTGTTGGTCGAGCAGATTTATTAGTACGCAAACATTTTGAAAATCAGCCTAAAACAGAAAAAATTGATCTTTCAAAAGTTATGTATTTACCGGAAGAGGCGAAGCAAGCAGCTTTACGAAAAAACATAGAACAAGATCATAAATTAGATAATATTCTCGATAAAAAATTAATAGAAAAATCGCTTCCGGCTTTGGATTTTGGTCAAAAGATAGAATATAAAACTAAAATTAAGAACATTGATCGTACTACAGGTGCAATGCTTTCCGGAGAAATTGCGAAACGCTTCGGTCAAGTTGGACTTCCAAACGATACAATCGATATAACCTTTGAAGGCTCTGCGGGACAAAGTTTTGGAGCATTCGCATCCAAAGGAATGACTTTGCGTCTCGAAGGCGACGCTAACGACTACCTCGGAAAAGGGCTTTCGGGTGGTAAAATCATTGTTACGCCCCAACAAGGAAGTACATTTAAACCGGAAGAAAATATCCTTTGTGGAAACACGTTGCTTTACGGAGCTACTTCAGGTGAAGTGTATATCAATGGTGTGGTGGGAGAACGTTTCTGTGTGCGTAATTCCGGGGCTACCGCTGTGGTAGAAGGCGCCGGCGATCACTGTTGCGAATATATGACAGGTGGTAAAACTGTAGTTTTAGGAACAACAGGAAGGAATTTTGCCGCAGGTATGAGTGGCGGAGTTGCTTACGTGCTTGACGAAAAAGGTGATTTCGATTATTATTGCAATATGGAAATGGTAGAACTTTCGTTAATTGAAGATAGCTACGACAATAAAGAATTAAAAGATTTGATTTCAAAACACTATCAATACACTCAAAGTCCGTTAGCGAAAAGTATTTTAGAAAATTGGAGCGAATATGTAGAGAAATTTATTAAAGTAGTTCCGATTGAGTATAAAAAAGTATTGGAAGATGAAAAAACCGCCAGATTGGCACAAAAAATTGCACAAGTAGAAAGGGACTATTAATATGGGTAATCCAAAAGCATTTATAACTATTCCGCGCAAAGATGCGGGATATCGTCCAATTCTTGAACGTATTTACGACTTCGGGGAAGTGGAACAAACTCTAAACAGAGAAGACCGCAAATTACAAGCGTCACGTTGTATGGACTGCGGTATTCCTTTCTGCCACTGGGCTTGTCCGTTAGGTAATCGTATGCCTGAGTGGCAAGATTTAATATATAAAGGAAAATGGAAAGAAGGGGTAGAAGTTCTTCACGAAACTAATAATTTCCCGGATTTTACAGGACGTATTTGTCCTGCTCCATGTGAAAAATCGTGCGTATTAGCCCTCAACGACGCTCCTGTAACAATTCGTGAAAACGAAGCTGCCGTTACTGAGGTGGCTTTTATTGAAGGACTTATCAAATCTCGTCCCCCTAAAATCCGAACAGGAAAAACAGTAGCCGTAATTGGTTCTGGTCCTGCAGGTTTAGCTGTTGCCGATCAACTTAATAAAAAAGGGCACACTGTAACTGTTTTTGAAAAAGACGCAAGCATTGGTGGCTTATTGCGTTATGGAATTCCTAATTTCAAACTAAATAAAAATATTATTGATCGCCGTTTGAAACTGATGGAAGAAGAAGGAGTGATTTTTAGACCAAATACTGAGATTGGAAAAGATATTTCAGGCAAGAAAATTGTTAATAATTTTGACGCTGTTTGTATTGCGATTGGTGCAGGACACCCGCGTGATATCAATCCAAAAGGACGTGATTTAAAAGGAATTTATTTTGCAATGGAATTTTTATCCCAACAAAATCAATTGATTATGGGAGAAAAAACGACTGCTCCTGAATTGATTTCTGCTAAAGACAAACACGTACTGGTAATTGGCGGCGGCGATACCGGCTCTGATTGTGTGGGAACATCTATACGTCAAGGGGCAACGAAGATTACACAAATTGAAATTCTTCCGCAACCGCCTGAAAGGAAAAATCCAGCTATGCCTTGGCCTAATCCATTCCCCAATATTCTGAAAACATCAAGCTCACACGAAGAAGGTTGTGAACGTTACTGGTCATTAAATACATTGGAATTTAAAGGTACAAACGGACAAGTAAACGAAGTGATTGTGGAAGAAGTTGAATGGAAAAAAGACGAATCGGGAAAAATGTTGATGATTTCTACCGGAAAACAACGTACAATTAAAGCAGATTTAGTATTTTTGTCGCTCGGTTTTGTACACCCCGTAAAAGAGGGATTACTTACCGAACTCGGTGTGGAATTAGACACACGCGGAAACGTTGCTGTAAACAACCAAAAACAAAGTAATCTAACTAAGGTATTTGCCACAGGCGATGCTGTAATGGGAGCAAGTTTAGTTGTAAAAGCCATTGCCGATGGCAGAAAAGTTGCAGAAAATATAAATAAAACAATATGATAATAAAAGCCCAAAAGTTCTCCCCTTTTGGAGAGTGGTGGGCTTTTACTTAATTTTAAATTCTTATAAAAATTAATCAAAAGTTCTCTCTTCGGGGGAATTTAAGGGGGCTTATATGTGTGGAATAGTATGTACATTTAATGTCAAAAGAACAGTGGACGAACTCCGTCCGCAAATCCTTTCTATGTCAAAAACCGTTCGTCATCGTGGACCGGATTGGAGTGGTGTTTTTGCTAATAATAAAGCCATTTTGGCACACGAACGTTTGGCAATTGTAGATCCTCGTTCAGGAGGACAACCGCTTTACAGCAAAGATGGAAAACTTGTGCTGGCTGTAAATGGTGAAATATACAATCATCGTGAAATTCGCAAAAAATATGAAGGAAAATATGAATTCCTGACACAATCTGATTGTGAAGTAATTTTAGCGCTTTATCAAGATAAAAAAGAAAAATTTTTAGAAGACCTAAACGGAATTTTTGCCTTTGCTTTGTACGATATTGAAAATAATTGTTTTCTTATAGGAAGAGATCATATCGGAATTATTCCATTATATCAGGGTTGGGATAAAGATGGAGCTTATTACGTTGCATCCGAATTGAAAGCACTTGAAGGACATTGTAATAAGATAGAAGAGTTTCTTCCCGGACAATATTATTACAGTCCTGATGGAAAACCTACAAAATGGTACGTTCGGGATTGGATGGAATATGAAAATGTGAAAGACAACACCTCAAGTGTAGAAGAATTGCGTAAAGCTCTGGAAGATGCTGTAGAACGTCAATTAATGTCTGATGTTCCTTACGGCGTATTGCTTTCAGGTGGTTTGGATAGTTCGATTATTTCTGCAGTAGCCAAAAAATTTGCAGCTAAACGTATTGAAAGCGACAATAAAGAAGATGCTTGGTGGCCTCAACTACATTCATTTGCTATTGGTTTAGACGGTTCTCCCGATTTAAAAGCAGCTCGTAAAGTAGCAGACCACATCGGTTCTGTGCATCACGAAATCAATTACACCGTGCAAGAAGGGCTGGATGCTATTCGCGATGTAATTTATCATATTGAAACTTATGATGTTACTACTGTTCGCGCAAGTACGCCAATGTATTTGATTGCCCGTTATATTAGATCTATGGGAGTAAAAATGGTACTTTCAGGGGAAGGAGCCGATGAAATTTTTGGAGGATATCTTTATTTCCACAAAGCGCCCAATGCGGAAGAATTTCACAAAGAAACCGTACGAAAACTGAGCAAATTGCACCAGTACGATTGTTTACGCGCTAACAAATCGCTTGCATCGTGGGGTGTGGAAGGACGAGTTCCATTTATTGACAAGGAATTTTTAGACGTAGCGATGCGTTTGAATCCAAAAGACAAAATGGCCGGCAATGGAAAAATTGAAAAATATATTTTAAGAAAAGCGTTTGAAGATTATTTGCCGGCAGAGGTAACTTGGCGTCAAAAAGAACAATTTTCTGATGGTGTAGGTTACAACTGGATTGATTCACTAAAAGCCATTGCCAATGAAAAGGTGAGCGATGAACAAATGGCAAATGTAGCTTACCGTTTTCCGATAAATCCTCCGCTTAGCAAAGAAGAATATGTTTATCGAAGTATTTACAGTGAACTTTTCCCATCTGATAGCGCTGCACTTTGTGTGCCTTCAGTACCTTCGGTGGCTTGTAGTACACCAGTTGCTTTAGAATGGGACGAAGCATTTAAGAAAAATGCAGATCCTTCCGGACGTGCTGTAAGTTCCGTTCACGAGCAAGGATATAAGCAACAATAAACAAACATCTTGTTAGAGACGACGTACTGTAATCTCTACAAAACAATTTATAAAAAGCATCTGATCTGAAATAAGATTGGATGCTTTTATTTTTTACAAATATTTGGTTTTGTTAATAGAATGATTATATTTGCAGAGAAAAATAATCTCGTAAATACTAATGAAGCTGAATACATTTAAGAATGTTAGTTTTGAGAATTATACATTAAGGATTACAAATAGATGAATAAATAAAATCATATCCCTCTATATTGCTTGAAATTTCACAAATAATAACTTTTATCAAATTTCTACTACTATGATTAAAAAACTAATCATCACAGCATTTATTTTTTTATTTTCACTTTCTCTTTTTTCCCAAAACAGTGGAGACAGCATTGTTATCAAGAAAGGTTCTCTTGAGAATAAATATCTATTAAATGATAAACCTCTTTCATTAAATCAAATCGAAAATTTATTACAAACAAACACGGATGCAATGATTTATGTAAATAAAGCAAAATCAACGGCAACAGTGAGTTATATATTTGCAGGAATTGGAGGCGCTTTGATCGGTTATCCAATTGGTACGGCTTTGGGTGGAGGAAAACCAAATTGGATTTTAGCCGGAATAGGTGCTGCATTAGTAGCGATAGATATTCCTATAGTGAAAAGCGCAGATAGCAAATTAGAAAAAGCGGTAGAAATTTATAACTCAGGACTTACACCAAAAACAGATAAACAAAGTTACAATATTCATTTCGGGTTGAATCAAAACGGATTGGCATTAGTTATTAATTTCTGACCTTCCTAAATGAAGTAATCCTAATTTCCCTCACCAAAATGAGGGATTTTTATTTCCATTTTTCAGGAGAAATTAGATCATATTTATCTATAACCAACCGAAATCCTCCGCAATTCTGTCATACTGTGACAAAATTTCATACATCATATCAAACCACCCGACAAAAATCAGGTGGTTTTTTGGTTTAAAGTGTTTGAGAATTTTAAACATTGGCACAGAGTAGCGTTAAAGCCCGTTAAGCTCCGATTTAACATTGTTAAAATTGAAGAAAATACCACATTTTTCATTCACTTTGGAATACCATTTGTTTAATTTTGCGTTATAAAACAAAGAAAAAAAACAATTTTATCCTCTTAAAATTAAACCAAAATGAATGTAAGTAAATCAAAAGCAATTGCTCTATTAGTTTCATTGGTTGTATTTGTAAGTGTAGCAACCAATATCACTACCAATTATTTTACAAGTAAGCATAAAGAAAATTACAATGTGGGAAGCTCATCTCAACTGCCTGAAGGTTATGCGCGTTTTGCCAGCGCTACAAAAGCGTTGGATACTGATTTTACCGTTGCTGCCGATTTAACCGTACATGCTGTAGTGCACGTAAAAACAAAAGGCACAGTTCAACAACCGCAGATGGATATGTTTAATGATGATCCTTTTTTTCAGTATTTCTTCGGACCGCAACAACGCAATAACCGTCGGCAACAAAAGCAAGAAGCCGTTCCTCTTGGAGCCGGTTCGGGCGTTATTATAAGTAAAGACGGATATATTGTTACCAATAATCACGTAATAGCAAATTCTACGGAAATAGAAGTAACATTAAACGACAAACGTACTTTTAAAGCCAAATTAGTAGGAACCGACCCAAACACGGATATAGCTTTGATAAAAATTAATGCCGATGATTTACCTACCATTGTTTTTGGTAATTCCGATGATTTAAAAGTAGGAGAATGGGTTTTAGCGGTAGGAAATCCATTTAATTTGACTTCAACTGTAACTGCCGGGATTGTAAGCGCCAAAGCACGCAGTATTGGAATTATTGGAAGCAACGGTAGTGGAAATATGCCGATAGAATCGTTTATACAAACCGATGCGGCTATTAATCCCGGAAATAGCGGAGGCGCTTTAGTAAACACGAAAGGCGAATTGATTGGAATAAACGCCGCAATTGCCTCACAAACAGGTTCTTACGCAGGATATGGATTTGCAATTCCCGTAAGTATTGTGAAAAAAGTAGTTACCGATTTACGTGAACACGGTGCGGTACAACGTGCTATTTTGGGTGTGAACATCGCTAATTTGGATGCCGACGCACAAGAAGTAAAAGATGTAATTAAAGATAAAAATATAAAAACATTGAACGGAGCTTTGGTAATGAATCTGGTAGAAAAAGGCGCAGCCGAAAAAGCCGGAGTAAAAAAAGGCGATGTTATCAATGAAGTAAACGGTGTAAAAGTAAACTCAGTATCTGAATTACAAGAACAAATCGGGCGTTATAAACCGGGCGACAAAGTTACATTGGGAATTTTAAGAGAAAATAAACCAATAACACTTAACGTAGGACTTACCAACGCACAAGGAAACACAAAAGTGGTTACGTATGATGGAACAATCAATAGCTTGGGAGCAAAATTCAAAGAAATTGACACCAAAATTCAAAAATCACTCGGTTTAGATTATGGACTGCAAATAGAATCGCTAACTAAAGGAAAATTTAATGATAACGGAATTAAACCCGGATTTATCATCATTAAAATCAATAATAACCCTATCCGCAGTGAAGAAGATGTACAAGCTGCTTACGATGAAGCTATGCGTGGAGATGACAAAGTTCTGTACATTGCAGGTGTTTATCCTAATGGAAAAGTTACTTATTATGCTGTAAATTTAGAAGATTAAAGTTTTTTCATAGATTTAATTTAAAAGTCAAAGGAATTGCTTCTCTGTGAAGAGAGGCAATTTTTTATTAGTGTGTGGTTTCAAGTTCTTTGTATTTTATTTATCTTTGAACTTAAATTCAAAATCAAAACAAATCAGTCATGAAATCTTTCCGCAACATTTTCCTTTTCTTTTTACTTTTAGGAACAATAAATACATTTGCCGCAAAAGTAGATACCATATTAACTTACAGTCCGTCAATGAATAAAAACATCAAAGCATGCGTTGTTACTCCCGACAATTATAAAACCGACAAAAATTTCCCCGTAATTTATTATCTTCACGGTTACAGCGGTTCATTCTCAAGTTGGCAAAGCACTCCCGATTTAACTAAACTTGCTGATTTATATAATCTTATTCTTGTTTTCCCTGACGGCAATTACAGTAGTTGGTATTTCGACAGCCCAATAGATGCAAACTGGAAATATGAAACTTACATTTCCAAGGAATTGATCGATTTTATGGATAAAAACTATAAAACAATTGCCTCACGCGAAGGCAGAGCCATTACAGGATTAAGTATGGGCGGACATGGCGCTTTTTTTATCGCTTTTCGTCATCAAGATGTATTTGGAGCTTGCGGAAGTATGAGCGGCGGTGTTGATATCCGTCCCTTTCCATTGAATTGGGACATTGCAAAACGGCTCGGCGATATGAAAACGCACTCTGAAAATTGGGAAAAATACACCGTGATAAATCAATTACACTACTTAACGCCAAATTCGATAAAAATCATTTTTGACTGCGGTACCGATGATTTCTTTTACAATGTGAATGTAAAACTACACGAAGAATTAATGTACAGAAACATTCCGCACGACTTTATTTCACGTCCCGGAGGACACGACAAGGAATATTGGGATAACTCCATTCAGTATCAGGCGTTATTTTTTTCCACATATTTCAAAAGTATGAATAAAAAATAGCTGTTCATGCATTTTTTTAACTAAAATCATCTAACTAATTGTCCCTTTTGATTGTTATAAAACAAATTAAAAGGGATATTTATTTTAAAATTGACAAAAAAGAATTTTTGAAAATAATTTTTCTTAAAAACACGCCGTAAAAAAACTAATCTTCAACAATATCCGTTTATAATTCAAAGAAATAAAGAAAAAACTTTCATATAAGAAGAAAAAGTAGTAATTTTGCACGCTAAAATTTTGACCTCTTTATGAGACAGCTAAAGATTACAAAATCAATCACTAACCGCGAAAGTGCATCACTCGACAAGTATTTGCAAGAAATTGGACGCGAAGACCTTATTACAGTTGAAGAAGAAGTAGAACTGGCTCAACGCATAAGGAACGGCGACCGTATTGCATTAGAAAAACTTACCCGCGCCAACCTTCGATTTGTAGTTTCGGTAGCAAAACAGTATCAAAATCAAGGATTAAGCCTTCCGGATTTGATTAACGAAGGCAATTTAGGACTGATTAAAGCCGCCGAAAAATTCGATGAAACACGTGGATTTAAGTTTATTTCGTATGCAGTGTGGTGGATTCGCCAATCTATTTTGCAAGCATTGGCAGAACAATCGAGAATTGTGCGTTTGCCTTTAAACCAAGTTGGTTCGCTAAACAAAATCAACAAAGCATTTTCAAAATTTGAACAGGAAAATGAACGTCGCCCATCGGCAGAAGAACTGGCGGAAGAATTAGATATTCCGGTAGATAAAATTGCCGACACAATGAAAGTTTCAGGACGTCATATTTCGGTGGATGCTCCGTTTGTAGAAGGCGAAGACAACAGTTTGCTTGATGTGATGGTAAACGATGATTCACCCAATGCCGACCGCGTTTTAATCAACGAATCACTCTCCAAAGAAATTGAACGTGCGCTCTCTACATTAAGCGACAGAGAACACGATATTGTGAAAAAATTCTTCGGAATTGGAGTGCCCGAAATGACGCTGGAAGAAATTGGCGATGAATTTGGTTTAACCCGCGAACGTGTGCGCCAAATCAAAGAAAAAGCGATTAGAAGATTGAGACAAAGTTCAAAAAGTAAATTATTAAAGTCTTATTTAGGATAAATATTATTCTAAATTCAGATAAAAATAAAAGCCCGAAAATTTCGGGCTTTCTTATTATAAACTGCTTCATAAAAAACAATTAAATGCTATCTTTCATTTGCCTATTTTCTCTGTTCATTTTTTTCATCATCCTTGTTCTTTTTTCTTTTACACGTTCAGCACGTTGTTCCATTTTCTGAAAACGTTCTTTTTGAATAGCATCCCATTGTGCTGCTTTTTCTTTTCCAATGATTTTTTCCAGATTTTGTTGATGTTCTTCACGCATTTTTTTCACCATTTTTTGAGTTTCATCTTTCTTTTGTTCCATCATTTTTTGGTGGTCAGCTTTCACTTTTTCACGTTGCGCGTCTTCCTTTTCCAAAAGAGCCTGTACTTTTTGCGTTTCTTCTGCTGTTAAGCTTAGTTTTTTCTGCATATTTTCAGCTCTTTCCTTTGGCGACAATTTTTGTTTCATCATTTCGCGTTGCGGAAAATGTCTTTCCCGAGGAGGCATGCCATTGTTGTCATCGCTAGGTTGTTGAGCCGAAACACTCATTGTTGTAATAAAAATAGCTATTAAAGCTATTATTCCATAGTTTTTCATAATCATTTGTGTTTAAATAGTGGATATTTAATTTTTAATTTCTTGTTTTTTTGACTGAAAAAAATTATTGAGGTTTAATATGAAAAAAATATTTGTTGTTTTTTAACACTCATACACACAGATAATTATGAAAAGGATAAAAAAAATCCGATATCCGGTATTCTTTGATTATGAATACCGTTATCGGATTTCTCCATCTATCTATCACTCAATAATTATTTCTTCTTATTTAGCAACACATCATCAATAGCTTCTTTAAATGTTGCTTTAGGTAAAGCTCCCATTGCCATTTGCGGTTGTCCTTCCATAGGCACAAATAGTAAACTTGGAATGCTGCGGATACCGAAAGCGGCAGCAAGTTCTTGCTCTTCTTCAGTGTTTATTTTATAAATATAAATTTGTCCGGCATATTCTTTTGCCAAATCTTCCAGAATAGGAGCAATCATCTTACAAGGACTACACCAATCGGCATAAAAATCTATCAAACAGGGTTTATCTCCCAAATATTTCCATTCGTTTGGATTTTGTTCGTAGTTGGCTACTTTTTTCAAAAATTCTTCTTTCGTTAAATGAATTGGTTCCATTGTTTTTGTTTCTTTATTTTCTGTTAATACTTTATTTTTTTCTGTTTTATTGTCTTCGGTTTGAGAAGTTGTTTTATTCGCATTCCCTGCGCAAGAAGTGAACGTAAATGTTAGCAGCAATGCTGCAAAAGCTAATTTTTTCATATCTATTAATGTTTTGTTAATTTTATAGTTCGTTGTTATTTGTTTCTTCAAAATATCCGAGTTTTTCGAGCTCCTGTTTAATTTGTTCACGATTTACCTCATCGGTATGCGATACAAGTACATTTCCGCTTATTCTATCAATTTCAGCTCCAAAAACTCCTTGCAATGTTCCTAATTGTTTCAAGGTTTGATTTGTGCAAGTCATTCCTTCATTTTTTTTAATAATAAATTCGCTGTACATTTTTAGCCGTTATTTATTGTTACTATCAAGCTTTTTTATCTCGTAAGATACTTTTTTGTCTTTTTTATCAACAGAAGTGGTACAATTTCCGCCGGCGCATCCGCAGCCAAAATTAAAAACTGCCTGCATTAATAAAAAAATTGCGAAAAACATATAATAAATATCGCCTGCAAAAATGTAAATTATACCAAGTATAACCGCAAATACTAATTTAACATATCTAGCGCTATCCCATCCTTTAAGATACTCTCTAATTCTGCTCATCTTTTTTTTCTTTTTTCTTAAACATATCAAAAATCAAATAACCCATTACCGCTCCCCAAGCAATACTTATATATGGATTAGAGGTGATAGGACAAGTTCCCGATACGCAACCTACAAAGTAATAATATAAAAATCCGCCTACAGCCCCTACAAATGCGCCTAAAATAGAGAGCCAATATTTACTTATAATTTTTTTCATTCCGTTTTTACAGTTCTTCTTTTTTGATTTTCTTTAGTTTACACAATTACAAGATTTTATACAATCTAAAATTTGCACTATCTGCTTGTTTTTTAGCGAATAAAAACTGTTTTTACCTTCCCTGCGCAAATTTAATACACCTTTGGCGCGCATATCGGTCAGGTGATGTGAAAGCAACGATTGTTCGCAACACAATTCTTCTACTAACTGCGATACGCTCATTTCTTCGTTTTCTGACAATATGGAAATTACTCGCAAACGAGTTCCGTTGGATATTGCACGAAGTGTATAAGCCGCATCTTCCATTACCTGTATTTCATTTACTTCTTCCATATAACACAAATTTTATGCAAAAGTATGAACATATTTTCATATATTCAAATGTTTTTAGTATTTTTTATGAAAAAAATAATCAAAATAAAATGTCAAATAATAAAACGTCAATTTTCCGCCGTAAACTTATCTGTTTTTTTAATAATAAAATGTATCTTTGTAAGCTAAAATAGAGCCAATGACAAATTCAAACACCATAATTTGTTCCGATTTTTTAAGCGAATTACAAGCGGCGATTGCAAATAAAAAAGGGGAAAATATTTTTATTTTAACCGACACAAAAACAAAAAAATATTGTCTGCCAAAATTGCAGGAAATAGAAAAGTTGACAAAAAGTCATACTATTACCATTCCCGATGGCGACGAAAATAAAAATATTGACTCTGCCGTAAAAATTTGGCGATATTTGGTTGAAAATGGCGCTACGAGACATTCGCTGATGATAAACTTGGGCGGAGGAATGATTACGGACATTGGAGGATTTACAGCGTCCACTTTCAAACGCGGGATGGATTATATAAACGTTTCCACTACCCTTTTGGGAGCCGTAGATGCAGCCACAGGCGGAAAAACCGGAATCAACTTCGCAGGATTGAAAAACGAAGTAGGCGTATTTGCTCCGGCAAAAACGGTGTTGATAAATGTAGATTTTTTTCGCACATTGGACGATAAAAATTTGCGTTCGGGTTTTGCTGAAATGATGAAACACGCTTTGATACATTCCAAAGAAGATTGGAACGAAATATTGAAATTCGATTTGGAAAATATCGATTTTGAGAAACTAAAAATTCTTTTACGAAAAAATATCGATATTAAAGAAAGCATTGTTGCAGCCGACCCAAAAGAAAAAGGAATGCGCAAAGCGTTGAATTTAGGACACACTTTCGGGCATGCGTTTGAAAGTTTGTCTCACATAAAAGGAAATCCTGTTTTACACGGTTATGCCATTGCATGGGGCTTAATCTGCGAACTCTATTTATCAATTATAAAACTCAATTTTCCAAAAGAAGAATTTCTGAAATTGAAATATTTTGTAACTGAAAACTACGGAAAATTCGATTGCGGCTGCAACGATTACAATGAAATTATCGAATTGATGAAACACGACAAAAAGAATTTATCGGAAAAAGAAATTAACTTTACGCTCCTTTCGGATGTGGGAGAAATTAAAATCAACCAAACCGCAACCGAAAAAGAGATGAAAGAATGTATTGATATTTTATTTTAACAGAACATGAAAACTTTAATTATAGGAGCAAGCAATAATATTGGCAGATATTCTTATCTTGCGGCAGAAAAATTACTTGCACACGGACACGAAATAGAATTACTCGGAGTTCGTCCCGATACGATTTTCGGACAGACCATTGATACTGAAAGAAAGCAATACAAAGATATTGATACGGTTACGCTGTATGTAGGACCGCGTCATCAACCTGAATATTACGATTACGTAATTTCATTGAAACCGCGCCGGGTAATTTTCAATCCCGGAACAGAAAACGACGAATTTATCCGGTTATTGGAGAAAAACAATATTGAAACGGAAGTTGCCTGCACATTGGTATTGCTTGGAACAGGACAATATTAAAAGCTATCATAATCCTTCGCGGGAGAAATTTTAGCGGCTCATAAATGGAACTTTCTATTTCATTAAAACAACAAATATTCTTACAACTTTATACAAATAAAAAAATCATCCTTATGGGGAGATTTAGAGGGGCTTATGAAACTTGCATTAATTGGATACGGAAAAATGGGCAAAACCATTGAAAGAATTGCCAAAGAACGCGGACACGAGATTGTGTCAATTATTGATATTGACAATCAGGATGATTTTACGTCGGAAGCGTTTAAAAGCGCCGATGTTGCCATTGAATTTACAAGACCGGAAGTAGCGTTGGAAAATTACAAAAAAGCGTTTGGAGCGGGTGTGGCATTGGTTTCGGGAACAACCGGTTGGACTGAAAAACTCCTCGAAGTGAAAGAAATGATCCAAAAACAAAACGCTACGTTGTTTTGGTCGTCCAATTTTAGTTTGGGAGTGAATATTTTTATGGCGGTGAATAAATATTTGGCTAAAATTATGAATCAATTCCCCGATTACAACGTGGAAATGACCGAAATACACCATATGCAAAAACTGGACGCGCCTTCGGGAACGGCAATTACGCTGGCGGAAGGAATTCTGGAAAATATGGAACGCAAAACCGCTTGGGCAAAAGAAACACAAAATTCCGATAATGAATTGGCTATTAAATCCATACGCGAAGGACAAGTTCCCGGTATTCATACCATTCGTTACGAAAGCGCTGTGGACAGTATTGAAATTACACACGACGCCAAAAGCCGCGAAGGATTTGCATTGGGAGCGGTTGTTGCCGCCGAATTTGTAAAAGGAAAAAAAGGATTGTTGGGAATGGAAGATATGTTGAAACTATCTTAACTTTGATTTTAATGATTGAAATGATTATTGAGAAAATTGAGCTTTAGCAAAATCAATCCTATCTTACAACATTTCGCTTTCGAACTGAACTTTAAGTTCCAATATTTTTTATTCATCAAAAAAGGATTTCATCTTCAAGCCTCAAAATAAAATAATGCTTTATGAAAGTAGAAAAGTTTACAGAGAATGATAGAAAATTAGTTATTGAAGAATTAGAACGAATTCAAAAAGTAAAATTAATCTCAAGGAAATCGTCAAGAAAACTTTTTTTAGATGAGAATGGATTGCCTTTTGTGATTTTTGGTGGCAGAGAAGATTGGCACGGAATCACATCTAATAGTATGAATGAATTAAATAATTACAAAAAAGAAGGTGCATTTGTTATTGTAAAAAAATTTAAAACAAAAATGGAAATAAATGTGGGTTCGCTTTCTGTTTTTGTATCAAATCAAAATAATTTAATAAAAACAAAAAACGGTGGTTTTCAATTTCATTGTATCACGACTGAAGACGGTCTATATATTGAAGAAATTCCTGATTTATATTGCAACAAAGTGTCCGAAATTTATTTTCCTGATCACAAAAAAGATTTAAGTAAATTAAGGAAAATATCTAAAATTATCAATATTGAAATTGATGAAGAAACCCCATTAACGCATTCAGATATTCAAGCAAAATTGCTATTAATTGGCAGTTATTTGAATTATAGAACATATACTCCAGACAAAAGTAAAAAAAGCATATATGGATATTTAGGAGATTTGTGTACAGAAAAAGAAGTGCCAATTGACAGTATCCCCAAATTAAGTATTGATACTGTAAAATATATAGATGTAATTTGGTTTGATGAAGAAGGATATCCTACTCATGCATTTGAAGTAGAACACACAACAGATATAACAAAAGGATTATTACGCCTATATCAAATACATAAATTACGCATAAGATTATACATTATTGCAGAAGAAGAAAATAAAGCTAAATTTGACAGAGAAATACAAAAAAATCCTTTCTCAAAAATCAAGCAAGAATATATTTTTAAAAACTACCAAGAATTAGATGATTTTTTTGAAAGTGTTAGAGTTTTCGCAAAAACACAAGAAAAATTTCTTAAAAATATTGTTTTATGAGTTCCATTATTTACACAACAGGAGCATTTTTAGAACCTATAAAAATCCCAGATAAAGAAGGTAATGACGTTTGGAGATGGGTAGTTTCAGAATTTATAGATGATAGTTTTAAAGATGGAGAAATATTTAATCCGTTAGAAACAGCACAAAGTCGTGAGATTTTAATAGTAAATGAATCATAAACGCTGAATTTTTACAATTTTCTATTGATTTTTTAAAAAAAATAATCGATGTAAAACTTCAAAGCAAAGATATTACTGTTGACTGGTACAAAAGCGCATTCTTAAATCCAAAATTAACAGCAAAAGAAATAGCAATAAATTCAGGATTGAACAAAAAAACTATTCATAATATGTTCAATTCTTCAACAAAAGAAATAATAATAGATGCTGCCAATGAACACTACGATGTTCTTTATGAGAGTATTAAGAATTTAGTCGAAACCGAACGAGAACTTGATTTAACTCTGACTATTAAGTTTAAAGGTGTGTCTGTTGATTTGAATGTTAGTGAAAGTTTAATTGTTATAAACACTCTTGCCGTAAAACGCGCTGAATTACGTGGCGGATTGTGGAGTATCGCTGGGAAACGTGTTGAAAGTCCTTTATGGAAACACTTTGTAAAATTTATTCTGTCGATGAAAAATATTACAAAGCAAAATTTAAAAGAGACACAGCTAAAGGTTTTGATAGAGAAATTGATTTTTATTTATTAAAAGACAAATAAAGAATTTTTGTGTGAAGTTAAATTAATGGGGCGTGGAAATCCAGAAAGCGCTGATGCTGTAATTGCACGAGCAACAAATGTTTTTATTGCAGATAAACTTTCACAACAAAATAAGAATCAACTTGATAGTTTAGGCATAAATTGGGTAGAATTAAGGACTGAAAATGGATATCGACGTTTTAAAAATACACTAGAAAATTTAGATATTCCACATAAAGACTTTGAAGGGAATTTAGAAAATGAACTTGATAAGATATTTGAAGAAATATTCTAAATGTAAAATTGAATCAACTTGTAAATATATCATTATTTTTAAAATATTCATTTATTCGATATGGAACAACAAACACAAACTTTCGCATCGCGTTTTCACAAACCCGTAAAACAATGGATAAAAGCCATTTTTTGGTGCTTGATTTATGTTTTATTTATTGCGTGGGTTGGTAATTTTTGGTGGTTATTATTGCTGCCGGTTATTTTCGATACGTTTATAACCAAGTTTATCCCTTGGACGTGGTGGAAAAAATCCAAAAACAAGGCATTCGTCTCATTTATGAGCTGGGTAGATGCAATCGTTTTTGCATTGGTTGCCGTTTATTTCATTCACACCTTTGTTTTCCAAAATTATCAAATCCCGACATCTTCATTGGAAAAAACGTTGTTGGTAGGCGATTTTTTGTTGGTGAGCAAAGCTGATTTCGGTCCGCGCGTGCCGATGACGCCCCTTTCGTTCCCTTTGGTACAACATACATTCCCTGTTCTCGGAACAAAATCGTTCTTGGAAAAACCGCAATGGGAATACCGCCGTTTAAAAGGACTTACCACGCTGAAACGCAATGATATTGTAGTNTTTAACTTCCCTACGGGCGATTCTGTACCAACAAAAGTAAATAATCCCGATTATTACACACTGTGTTACGTGTATGGGCGCGANGCGGTTTGGTCTCAAAAAGAATCTTTTGGAGANATTGTTTACCGTCCTGTTGACAGACGCGAAAATTACGTAAAACGCTGTGTTGGAATTGCAGGCGACACAATTAAAATAGTTGATAATCAACTGTATATAAACGGAAAGCCGCAAGAAAAATTTGANGGAGTTCAATTCAATTATTATGTGCAAACCGATGGAACGCGTTTAAGCAGCGAAACAATAGACAGACTCGGCATAAGCAATGACGATAATAAACTTTTGGACAATTCCGTTTCCGGAAATCTGATACAATATCTCGGCCTGGATACAAATTATCCGGTTTATCATTTCCCATTGACAGCTGAAATGCATTCTAAACTTCAGCACACAACAGGAGTAACGAAAATGGTAATAGAACCGGCTATTGTTGCAAAAAGCTTTCCCGGCGATGTTTTTCCGCTTGGGTTTAGCGAAAAACTAAAATGGGACAGAGACAATTACGGACCGCTTTATATCCCTAAAAAAGGAGCCACGCTTACATTGGACAGTATGAATTTTCCTATTTATGAAAGAGTTATTCGTGTTTATGAAAACAATAAACTGGAAGTGAAAAACGGGAAATATTATATTAATGATAAAGAAACAAACCAATACACCTTTAAAATGGATTATTACTGGATGATGGGAGACAATCGTCATAACTCNGCAGATTCACGTTATTGGGGTTTTGTTCCTGAGGATCATATTGTGGGACGCCCTGTGTTTGTTTGGTTATCGTTAAATAAAGACAAAGGTTGGTTTAGCGGAAAAATAAGATTTGANCGGTTTTTTAAAAATGCTAAGAGATAAACTTGATAAATTTAATGAACTATTATCTTTCTTCGGCATACTTAGCTCCCATTTCATATTANAAAATTTTGACGANCGGAGATAATATTTTATTGGANAATTGTGANAATTANCAAAANCAAACCTANCGNAACAGNTGNNGAATTGCTGCAGCAAACGGTATAATGACACTGAATATTCCGATAGAAAGTAATANNGGTGAGAANATTCTGATGCGTGATGTACGNATATCCGAACACGATAATTGGCAATCGCAACATTGGCGCTCCATTACTTCCGCATACAATTCCAGTCCGTTTTTTGAGTACTACGAAGACGATTTCCGACCCTTCTATGAAAAAAAATGGAAATTTCTTTGGGATTTTAATTGGGAATTTATGCAAAAAATATTACATTTGCTTGAAATTCAAACGCACATTGAATTGACNGCAAATTATGATGCTTTAGTAGAAAACGATTTTAGAGATAAAATTCATCCGAAAAAAGAAAGCGTTATNGAAACAGAAAAATATTATCAGGTTTTTGAGCAAAAATACGGCTTTTTACCCGATTTAAGCATTATTGATTTGTTGTTTAATATGGGAAATGAAACAATTTTAGTTTTAAACAAATCTAATTTTACAATATAAATACAATTATCCCGAAAAAAACTCGGGCAAAATAAAAATATTATGGAAAATATTGATTGGAGCAAACTCGGTTTCGGATATATGAAAACGGACTATAATGTGCGCTGCACTTATAAGAACGGCGAGTGGGGAGAAATAAGAGTAACGGATGATGACAGTATAAATATGCATATGGCTGCAACTTGTTTACATTACGGACAAGAAGCATTTGAGGGGCTAAAAGCATTTAAAGGAAAAGACGAAAAAATCCGAATTTTCCGTATGGATGAAAATGCCAAACGTATGCAATCATCGTGTGAAGGAATTATGATGGCAAAGCTTCCCGTTGAAAAGTTTCANGANGCCGTAGTAAAAGCAGTAAAATTAAACGAGCGTTTTGTTCCGCCTTACGAATCGGGCGCNTCGCTTTATATTCGTCCGCTTTTGATAGGAACAGGAGCGCAAATAGGAGTAAAACCGGCTTTAGAATATGAATTTATAGTTTTTGTAATGCCGGTAGGTCCTTACTTTAAAGGCGGATTTCAAACCACGCCATTTGTTATTATGCGTCAGTATGATCGTGCCGCACCGCTTGGAACAGGTATTTACAAAGTAGGCGGGAATTATGCTGCAAGTATGGTAGCCGGAATGCACGCACACGATATGGGATACTCCGCTGTATTTTATTTGGACTCGAAAGAAAAAAAATATATTGANGAATGTGGCGCTGCCAACTTTTTCGGTATAAAAAATAATACGTACGTTACTCCAAAATCCACTTCTATCCTACCTTCTATTACAAATAAAAGTTTAATGGTATTGGCAGAAGAATTGGGAATGAAAGTAGAACGCCGTCAGATTCCTATTGAAGAGTTGGAAACTTTTGAAGAAGCAGGAGCTTGCGGAACCGCTGCCGTTATTAGTCCTATACAACGCATTGATGATTATGACGAAAAAAAATCGTACATTTTTTCTCCTGACGGCAAACCCGGTATTGTTTGTGAAAAACTGTACAATAAACTTCGCGCTATCCAATACGGAGATGAACCCGANANATATGGATGGACTACNATATTATAACAAATAACATATTAACATAANAATCAACTAATTAANAAAAACATTCCCCGGATTTCTTTGGANTTTTTGGGGATTTTTTAATAAATATGAAAAAACTAAGTATATTTTTGCTTTCGCTGATAATGTTTGTTAGTGTAAAGGCGGACGAAGGAATGTGGATGTTGCCTTTGATTGAAAAATTGAACATCAAAACAATGCAGGGAATGGGTTGTACGCTTACTGCTGAAGAAATTTACAGCGACAAAAATGTGAGTTTGAAAGATGCTGTGGTTATATTTGGAGGAGGTTGCACGGGTGTAATGGTTTCGCCGAACGGATTAGTTTTCACAAATCACCATTGTGGTTATGATGCGATACAAAAACAAAGCGCCGTTGAACATAATTATTTAAAAGACGGATTTACCGCCAAAGAATTGAGTGATGAAATTCCCTGTCCGGGTTTAGCTGTTACATTTTTAGTAAAAATAGAAGACGTAACCGGAAAAATTGCACCTTATTTGACAAACTTATCGGAAGTAAAAAGAAAAGATACCATTGATTCCATCGGAAAAATAATTGGTAAAGAAGCAATTAAAGGAACTTCTTATACTGCAGAAGTAGTTCCGATGTATGCCGGAAATCAATTTTATTTATTTGTATATGAAAAATTTAAAGATGTTCGGTTTGCGTATGCTCCACCTTCTTCCATAGGAAAATTCGGAGGAGAAACCGATAACTGGATGTACCCGCGCCACACGGGAGATTTTTCAGTGTTTCGCGTATATTCCGGTCCCGACGGGAAACCTGCAGAATATTCTAAAGATAATGTTCCATACACGCCAAAACGTTTTGCGAATATTTCCAATCAAGGATACCAGGAAGGCGATTTTGCTATGATTTTGGGAAATCCCGGATCTACCGACAGATATTTAACATCTTGGGGAGTAAAAGACGAAATGAATTGTGGAAACAAAGCCCGCATTGATATTAGAGGCGCAAAACAAGAAGTTTGGGAAAAATTTATGCGCGCCGATGAAGCTATTAACATTGCTTATGCAAGTAAATATGCGCGCAGTTCCAATTATTGGAAAAACAGTATTGGAATGAATAAAGCTATTGTCCGTTTGGGTGTAATTTCTCAAAAAGAAAAACAGCAAGCTGAATTTACAAACTGGGTAAACGCAAACCCTGAACGTATTGAAAAATATGGTAATACATTAAAAAATATCAATATGGGATATAATTTAATTTATCCTTATAGTAAATCAATAAGCAATTTGCGTGAAGCATTTATGGGAGGAGTAGAATTGCCCCGAATAGCAAGTATGGCAAAAAGAGTTATTAAAAGCAATCCTATTGATTCCATAAAAAGTAAAACAGCTAATTTATATAAAGATTATTATCCGGAAGTAGATAAGGCAACTTTTGTAGCGCTACTCGACGCTTATAAAAAAGCAGTAGATGCTGACGCTCTACCTGAATTTTATAAAACAATAGACAAAAAATATAAAGGCAGCTATGAAGCTTTCACCGAAGATATTTTCAAAAAATCGGCATTTACCTCGCAAGAAAAACTTATAAAAGCGGTAAAGAAAAGAGTTAATTTAGAGAAAGATCCAGCCATTTTATTCTATGAAGATGTGATGCTGACAAATCATTCATTTCAGAATGATGAGTACAAAAAAGCAAAAGATTTGATTTCAAAAGGAGAACGTGAATATGAAGCAGGATTATTGGAAATGGCTGCCGAAAAAAATCAATCAACCTATCCCGATGCAAATTTTACAATGCGTTTAACTTACGGGCAAATTAAAGGTTATGATCCTGCCGATGCTGCAAAATATCGATATTATACAACTACGCAAGGAATTTTGGAAAAAGAAGACGAAAATAATCCGGAATTTATTGTGCCCGAAAAACTTAAAAATGCCATTGAGGCGAAGGATTTTGGAGCTTACATAGATAAAAAAGATAATACAATGCACGTAGCTTATACCACAACAAATGATATTACCGGTGGAAACTCCGGAAGTCCTGTTTTTAACGGCAAAGGCGAATTGATTGGTTTGGCTTTTGACGGAAACTGGGAATCGTTGAGTGGCGATATTATTTTTGAACCCAACTTGCAACGTTGTATTGCAGTAGATATTCGTTATGTGCTTTTTGTGATGGATAAAGTAGGCGGCGCTGAAAGATTGATCAAAGAATTGACGATAAAATAATCCATATCGTTCAATTACAACGAAAGATTTACAACTATTCGTTGAGTTGAAAACAAATTTATTCCGGTAAAATTTATTAAAAACAGATTGCATTGTTTATCTTTGTGGTCTGTTTTTTTATACATTATCCGAAAAGTTCCTGTGGGTTACTTTGTACTTAGAAATCTTCTTACAAAAGAACGAATAAAAATTTAAACTGTGAAAGTATTATTTATCAGCACTTGGTATCCAACAAAAACAAAACCTATTGCAGGAATTTTTGTCAAGGAACACGCTCAAGCTATCAAACAGCAAGGTGTGGATATTTTAGTGTTAAATCTTATATTGGAAAAATCAAAAAAAATATTTGAGAAACGTATTATAGATTTTATTGACGAAAATGGTATCAGAACGGTTCAAATTATAATTTCCTCCATATTAAAGGATGTGTTTTATTACCTGCCTTTTTTTCAATACGCATTTTTAAAGAAAACTTTTTATAATTCAATTTTCCCAACTTTCAAACCGGACATTATTCACTCGAATGTAGTTTATACGTCGGGATTAATGGCAAAACGACTATCCGAAACACTCAACGTCCCATATATTATTACAGAACATTGGAGTAAAATAAAATATATGCTTCAGAAACCCATATTATCTTCTGAAATAAAATCCACATACGAAAAATCTGCAAAAATATTACCTGTTTCAGAATTTCTAAAAAACAGCATTGTCGAACAAATATCTTCAACACAAAAAGATAAGTTTGAAGTTATTCCAAATATCGTTGATAATAAGATATTTACATATCAACCTAAAGAAAAAAGGTCAGATACAATTCGTTTTTGCGCCGTTGCTGCATGGGAGACAAAAAATCAACCCGACAAATTTCCTGAACTTTTTATTGAAGCATTAAATATCTTACAAAAAAAATCAAATAAAAGATTTGTTCTTACAATGATTGGAGGTGGCAACAGACTTTTGGAATTGCAAAATCTGTGTAAAGATAAAAGTTTTGAGACTTATTTCAATGGATTTATGTCAAAGCAAGAAATTGTAAAAGAATTACATACTACCGATATATTTTTACATGCAAGTCTGACGGAAACTTTTGGAATTGTTGCATTGGAAGCCCTTTTTACAGGAACTCCTGTAATTTGTTCCAATGTTGGCGCATTACCTGAATTAATTAATGATACGAACGGAATTCTTTGTGAAAACACGGTAGAGAGTTGGGTTAAAGCTATAGAAAAAGGAATAAAAACCACCTATAATAATAAAAAAATATCGGAGAATATCCATTTGAAGTTCGGAAGAGAACAAATTGGAAAACAGATAATGGAAGTATATCAATCTGTTTTACACTCCTGATTTTTCTTTTCGCCAAAGAAGAAATTTTATAAATTTTTCAACTAAAACATACTGTTTTTGGGCTGCTAAATATAAAATCAACTTTGTTTTCCAATCTAAATTAAAATCATTAATTTTTGAATTTATTTCAGGAAATAAACTTACATATTCCTTTTCGGTTTTTCCGCTGCGAAGAATTTTTGCTTTCCTGATGGCTTTAAGCAATAAAACAGAATCGCGGTACTCTTTATTATTTGAAAAGAAATCGCTTAATCGGTTCACAACTTCTAATGTTTGTTGTAAGTTTTTATCCGAAAACTCCCGTGTATAAGAATTCGGATTATATTGTACATAATGGTATAATGCTTTATTTACCAAAGCAAAATGTTGCGCATAATAAATCACTTGGGAAATAAAAAGAAGATCTTCGCCATAATTTATTTCTGCTTGTAAACTCAATTTATTTTTCTCAACAATTTCCCTCCGAATCAATTTATTCCAGAAAGCAGGCGCATTAAATGACGCATTTAAAAATCTTATTTTTTCATTGGTTCTAAAAGGAAAATATTCCTTTTTGTCCCCATTGATATATTCATATATAATTCCGCACGTAACTACATCTGCGTTTTCTTGCACCGCTTTTTCATACATTATACTCAACATATCTGGTTCAATGTAGTCATCGCTGTCAACCATCAAAAAATATTCTCCGTTTGCCGCTTGTAAAGCCGTATTTCTCGCCGCGCCAACTCCTTTATTTGTGCTGTGATTAATAATACTAATGCGATTTTTAAGATACGAGTATTTTTCAATAACATTCTGCAAAATTTCAATACTTTTGTCTTTCGTGCAATCATTTACAAAAATAAATTCCACATCATTAAATGTTTGTAAAAACAAAGAATGCGCACATCGTTCAATGTATTTTTCTACACCATACACCGGGACAAGTACGGAAATTTTGGGAATGGTATTTATTTTAGCATCTTTTGTCATTTTAAAATTATTTCTTGTTATACAATTTTAATTTTATCAATGTAAAACGAATAATGCGTATTTCTTTCATTAAATATAACGGCGGTAGTTTTCGATCTATACATCTAAACAAAGAATTAAAAAGGCTTACCTTTTGACTTCGAGAAGAATAATCAGGTAATTGTTGATTAATTAATTGAATAAAATATTTGGCTCTTGCATTCCACGTATGTTCTTTTAACGCTCTATTTCGAGCATTCTCACCCCGTTTATCTCTTTCTTTCTCATTTTTTAAATAGAAATCAATTTTTTTTATCCATTCGTCTGCATTGTCAGCAGTGGCTATTTCATCTTTTTCAAAATATCTGGAAATCATTTGCTCGCCGTTGCTTACTTGACAACACCCGGCCATTGCCAAATCAAACAAACGATTATTGGCATCCATTTCCTTATCAATTCCCAAATATTGTCGGTCATTATGAATATTAATACAGACTTTACTTTCGTTATATAGAGTGTTTGTATCTTTTCCGTGTGTAATTATTCGATATGGAAATCCATATTTATCCCAGCCGGCGCCGGCAAGGAAAACATTTAGATTATTTTTACATACATAATCAATAAGTTCTTTGATATACTTATCTCTCCCTGAGCCGCTATTTGCATTTCCCAGAAATGAAATATCGTATTTTTTTTTGCAAGCAAACGGATAAAAAATCTTCTCGTCAGAACCAAAAGGAAAATCAAAATAAGGAATATTTACCGATTTATATTTTTCGAAATTTAATTTTGCATAGTCCGGATTATATGCAAATAAAATACGTGAATGCCATCTTTTAAGAAATAATCTATTAAAATTCAAATAAGCATTGTAGACATATAAAATTACAGGTCCGTTGAAAATAGTCATAGCTTTTGCTGCTTGTTTTTCCCAACCTCCGCCAATGTTAGTTACTAATATATCGCCTTTTATTTCTTCAAGTAAAGTTGTAAATGTTACTTCTATTCTTAAATTTTCCAATTCCTCAAAAAAACTACGATACATACCTCCAAAAATGGCATTATTTTGAGGATTACTTAAAAACGGAAAATAAAAACAAATCTTCATGCAATTATCTTTTATCTTAATTTTTTATTTTCAGGTTTTTTATAGTTTGAACAGCAATAGAAAGATATTCTTTAGGAGTTAAAGATAACTTACGCACAACTTCAAGAGGCCATTTCCAATTCTGATAAATAGACGCAGCTATCGCCGGAGCCAAAATCATTGCCCAAACGTTCAACGAAGTAAATTTTAGCATTACTAAAAGCGATACTACCGATACAAATCCTGTTAACAAACTTGATTTCATAAAAGGAATTTCGTTTCCAGCCATTAAAAAACCGGTCGCAATTCCTTGATTGGATTCAAAAAATGCAAAAAACAGCATTATCAAAATCATAAACCAAGGAAGTAGTTGGGTTTTACTATGAATAATGTTGAAAAATCCCGGAACAATAAATATCAAACCTAAACCGCAAACCACAAAAGCCAGCAATAAAAATATCTTGCTTTTTACGTACATTCTTTTAATATCCAATGATCTCTCATTCACAATGGAAAGAGTAATTTTAGGATAAAACGTTGAAAACCATATTGTTCCTAATGACATTGTTAAATCAATCATTTGCTTGGTAGTGCCATACGAACCCACTGTAGGAAGGGTAATGTTTATTAAAGGAGCTACTAAAATTGCAACTTTGCTCATAAGAAACCAACCGACTGTAGTAACTCCAATTTTTAACGCATTTGGCGCCATTACTTTCATTATGTTATTCATTGGTATTAAAAACGCTTTTTTCAACTCCAAACGCAAGTCCTTATCGTAGAATGCGTTATAGCATAATATTCGATTTACAATATCGCTTATTAACTGCCCGAAAACCAATGACATAATTCCATAACCTAAGAACAAAAAAAGCAATGATGATACAATTCTGCTGGTTTGACCAATTACAATAATTTGCTGTAATTTTTTCACCATTCCTCTCCCTGAAAGCAATGAACTGTAATAATAGGTATAAAGTTGATAAGCAACCAGCACACCATATAAAATCCACGCAATCCAAACGTAAGATTTTTCGCCATGATATCCATTTAATACTTTTGTGAAGTAAAAAGGACTCGAAGCTAAAAATATTAGAAGAAAAAATAAAGCTAATGCTCCGTAATAACGCCGCATAGCTGAAATTACACTCTTCAATAAATCGTAATTAATTGATTTATCATTTTCATCAACAGACACATAACCCTGTGCTTTTAATTCTTTAACTCCACTAAAAATATAGGTAACATTCCGTCCGAANGAGTTTAAAAAACCAAAATCAAGTAACAGGGCTAAACCTCCTATTTGTAAAAAGATATTCCACAACCCAACATCTTCTCCTGAAAGTTTGTTTAGCACCACGGGCAATAAAATAATACCGGAAGCCACACGCATAAACGTAGCCACATAATTCCATAATACATCTTTCCTTCCAATATCCATCTAAGTATCAATTAATTATTTTCCAATTATATTTTTTACATTTTATAAATGCTAATTTATCTTATTTCGTATTCTCCGGATTTTCCAACTAATCCGTGAAAAAGAGCAACATATATCGCTTTCAATTTAAGAAACGGATTTGTTTCAAATACAATTTTCAAAGTACGATATCCTATTTTATATTTTAAGAACTTTAATTTATCTTTCAAAGAATAATTCTTCGGATATAATTTCCAGTTTAAAATCACATTGCGGATGATGTAATAAGTGCTTTGAGCGGAATAATTGTTTATCAAAAAGCCCAAATTATTTTTTGACGCATATCCTGACTGATGATTTAAAATAATATGAGGAAAGCGAACAATTTTGTATCCGTTTTTTCTCACACGCATACTAAATTCTATATCAATCATATATATCAAGTAATCTTCTCTGAAATAACCTATTTTATCAAAAACTTCCATTTTATAAATAGAACCGGATGTAATAGCCAATTCTACTTCTTGAAATTTAATTTCATTTGTGTTTATTGTTTTTTCCTTTTCATCATTACACGACGTATATATCATTATTTTATTATCGTCGCTATTATTTGCAACATCTGAGATAAAGCGAGAAAAATCTTTTTCTTCGAAAAAACTATCCTGGTCCATCGTTAAAATGTGAGTAAATGAATTTTCTTTTGCCCATTTTATACATTCATTGAAAGGATAAGCCAAATATTCATTTTTTCCGGTGGTTCTTATTTCTATTTTAGGATTATTCAACTTTTCTGTAAGCCGCGTCAATTCTGTAGCGGATGCTGGTGTATTATCCCATAAAATAAGATAATCAAGCTCAGAAAGGTAACTTTTTATATTTCTTTCCAAATCTGATAAATCAGGATAAAATACAGAAACTATTCCTAAAACCTTCATTCGCTTGTATATTTGATAAATCAACTTAATTCTTGCAAATTTACATATTTCTATGAAATAACACACAGACATTTTAAATATAATCTTTTCTGAGAAATTCACAGAAAAAACGTATATTTGTATTTTGTAAAATACCCTAAAACTTATGGAATCGTTTATTGTTTCGGCTCGAAAATATCGTCCTACCACATTCAAATCGGTTGTAGGACAAACAGCTTTAACTACCACGCTAAAAAACGCTATAAAAAGCAATCACTTGGCACATGCATATTTATTTTGTGGTCCGCGCGGCGTAGGAAAAACCACGTGCGCTCGCATTTTTGCCAAGACAATAAACTGCGCCAATCTCACTGCCGATTTTGAAGCTTGCAATGAATGCGAATCCTGCAAATCTTTCAACGACCAACGCTCATATAATATCCACGAATTAGACGCCGCCTCCAACAATGGTGTGGACGATATTCGTTCTCTTACAGACCAAGTGCGAATTCCGCCCCAAATGGGAAAATACAGCGTTTATATCATTGACGAGGTGCATATGCTTTCACAAGGTGCATTCAACGCTTTCCTAAAAACACTGGAAGAGCCGCCTGCACATGCTATTTTTATTCTTGCAACTACCGAGAAACATAAAATTATTCCAACCATTCTCTCCCGATGTCAAATTTACGATTTTAATAGAATTACGGTTACCGATACTATAAATCACTTGAAATACGTGGCATCGCAAGAAGGTGTTACAATAGACGAAAACGCCCTGAACGTGATTGCGCAAAAAAGTGATGGCGGTATGCGCGATGCACTTTCTATTTTCGACCAACTTGTGAGTTTCTGTGGAAACAATATTACATACCAAAAGGTGATTGAGAATCTGAATGTATTGGATTACGAATATTATTTCCGGTTGATAAACACTTTTTTACAGGGAAATGTAACTGAAGCTTTGCTTGTTTTTAATGAAATTCTGAATAAAGGTTTTGAGGCGCAACATTTTATAACCGGTTTGAGTTCGCATTTGCGCGATGTACTGGTAAGTAAAGATACCTCTACCATTCAATTATTAGAAGTGGGAGCTGAAATTGGCGAACGTTACAAACAACAAGCTCTTTCCTGCCCTATTCCATTTATTTTCAGCGCACTAAATATAAGCAATGAATGTGATTTAAATTATCGAATAAGTAAAAACAAACGACTTTTAGTGGAATTGGCGCTGATAAAAATGTGTCAGATTACTCATCCTATAAAAGTAGAAGAACAATCCGTTCCGCAACTTAAAACAGTTCAACCGACACCAAATCAAAGCACAAAAACAGAAGAAAAACCTGTTGAAGAAAAAAAAAATCCTGAAATAATTGAAAAAAAGGAAATTCAGGAAGAAAAACAAAAAGAAGAAATTCCCCTAATAGAAAAAAAAGTATCGGAAAACGCACCAAAATTCCAGCGTCCGCAAAGCATATCTATTTCTAACATTGGAAAAACGGAAGAAAATAACGTTGTTTCGGATATTGTACAACCTCAATTTTCAACAGATAATAAATTTACCGAAGAAGAATTATCCTCTAAATGGAATGAATTTGTTCTTAATCATATTGACGACACCCGATTAAAAAGTTTACTGACAACAAATAAACCGCAAATTGGGAAAGAAGACACATTAAAAGTAAAAGTGAATAACCGTTTTCAGGAAAACGAAATACACCAATTACATATTGTTGATTTTTTACGAAAAGAATTGCAAAACAATAATATAAGACTGGAAATAGAAATTATCCCCGAAAGTGAACAAACTTCTTATTTAAGTCCGGAAGAAACGTACAAAAAGATGACTGAAACCAATCCTGCATTGGAAAAGTTAAGAAAAAATCTGGAGATGGAAATTGACTAAACCAAAAGAACCGCTTGAAATTGCTTCGAGCGGTTCCTTATATATTTTATAAACCATTTATTATCAAATAATCAGCATAGCATCGCCATAAACGCCAAAACGATATTTTTCTTTCATGGCAACCTCGTAAGCATTCATCACATGGTCATAATCCCCAAACGCAGCCACCAACATTAGTAAAGTGGAATAAGGCAAGTGGAAATTAGATACAAGTGCTTGAGCTACAGTAAAATCGTATGGTGGAAAAATAAACTTATTTGTCCATCCCTCAAAAGGTTTTATGCGTCCTTCCGTACCTACGACAGTCTCCAGCGCACGCATAACGGTAACTCCTACAGCACAAATTTTATTCCCTTTTTCTTGCGTATTATTTACTACTTCTGCGGCTTCAGGAGTAATAACCATTTGTTCCGAATCCATTTTGTGCTTGGTCAAATCTTCTACGTCAATTTCGCGAAAATTTCCCAAACTCATATGTGAAGTTACAAAAGTTTTTTCTATACCTTTGATTTCCATACGTTTAAGCAATTCTCGACTAAAATGCATTCCTGCTGAAGGCGCAGAAACCGCTCCTTCATTTTTTGCAAAAATAGTTTGGAAGCGTTCTTCATCTTCGGGCTCCACTGCCCTTCTTATGTTTCTCGGAAGCGGAGTTTCTCCCAGTTTATATAAAGCCAATTTAAATTCCTCGTGTGTACCGTCAAATAAAAAACGTAGCGTCCTTCCTCTTGATGTGGTATTATCAATCACTTCCGCCACCACAGAATCATCATCGCCAAAATATAACTTATTTCCTATTCTGATTTTTCTTGCCGGTTCTACCAATACATCCCAAAGCCGGGCTTCACGGTTTAGTTCGCGCAAAAGAAAAACTTCAATTTGAGCTCCGGTTTTTTCTTTATTTCCATATAAACGAGCAGGAAACACTTTGGTATCGTTAAAAACGAACAAGTCATTTTCATCGAAATAATCCAGCACTTCTTTAAACATTTTGTGCTCAATTTCACCGGTTTTTTTATGAAGCACCATTAAACGAGACTCATCTCTATAATGAGCTGGATATTGTGCAATAAGCTCCTCCGGCAATTTAAATTTAAATTGAGATAATTTCATTCTTCGATAATTATTTATTAAACAACACTTTCTTTTTCAATATGTTTCAGTAGGTCATCTACTTCCCAACAATCTTCTAATTTTACTTCTCCAATGCGAGTTCTTTCCAACGCTGTTAAATGTGCTCCACTTCCTAATGCTTCTCCAATATCACGTGCCAAAGCTCTAATATACGTCCCTTTGCTGCAAACCACTCTGATTTTTAATTCCGGCAATGAAAAATTCAATATCTCTATCTTATCTATAACCAATAATTTAGGTTTTAGTTCAACATCTTCCCCGCTTCTTGCATAATCGTACGCTCTTTTTCCATCAACTTTTACCGCAGAATACACCGGAGGTATTTGCCAAATCTCGCCCTGAAACGTAGGAATTACTTTTTCAACCAACTCTTTTGTAATGTGTTCTATTGGAAATATCTCGTTTACAGCGTGTTCCAAGTCATAAGAAGGCGTTGTTTCTCCTAATTTTAATGTGGCAATGTATTCTTTTGTTTGATATTGAAACTCTTCAATACGTTTGGTTGCTTTTCCCGTACAAAGAATCATCACACCTGTTGCAAGCGGGTCAAGCGTTCCGGCGTGTCCTACTTTTATCTTGTGTTTGAGCGTTTGAGTTATTTTCCAACGTACTTTGTTTACCAATGCAAACGAAGTCCATTGATATGGTTTTTTTACGTATAAAATCTCTCCTTCCTGAAAATTCATTCTTTTTCTTTTATACTTCTAAATTAATTCCCAACAAAATCATGACAATAATAACCAATCCCACTAAAATACGGTAATACCCAAACAAACGAAAGCCATGTTTTGTAAGAAAAGATATAAACGCTTTTATAGCAATAACAGCAACAATAAAACCAAGCAAATTGCCTAATACTAAAAGCATTATATTGTGATGTGTAATAATTTCCGGCGTTTCTCTCATTGCGTCCCACAAGCTTTTTGCAAAAGCACCTGCCAAAGTGGGCACCGCTAAAAAGAAAGAAAATTCTGCAGCCGCCTGACGCGTAAGTTTCTGTTGCATTCCACCTATAATTGTTGCCGCACTTCTACTCAATCCCGGAAATAAAACTGCTAACACTTGAAAAAATCCGATAATCAACGCATTTTTATTACTGATTTTTTCTTCCGTATCTATTTGTGGATTTTTAAACCAATTATCTACAAATAACAATATAATACCGCCTAAAAACAAAACAACAGCTATAAAAAGAGGTGTACCGATAAGTTGGTCGATGTGTTTTTTGAAAATTACACCAAAAAAAGCTGCCGGAAGAAACGCAACAATTAATTTAATATAAAACTTAAATCCTTTGAAATCGATAAATTTTCTCCAATAAAGCACCAATACCGAAAGAATTGTTCCAAATTGAATAGTCTCGATAAACACCTTTGTAAATTGCTCTTTTTCTATTCCCATCAATGCGGAAACCAATGCCATGTGTCCTGTGGAAGACACCGGCAAAAATTCCGTCAATCCTTCAACAATAGCAAGAATAATAGCTTGAATTATGCTCATTCTTTAGTCGATTTACGTTTGTAAAGGATGGCAAAAATAATAAATACAAATCCCATCAACGAAACTACAGGCGCTACTATAATCCTGCGGAAACTGTAAATATCAGGATTAAAATCTGTTCCTGTTTTTGAGCCGGTCATCAACAGAAAACCAATAATAACAACCACAAAACCTGCTACCACAAGCCACAGATTTTTTTTCGGAAGCATAAATTTTTTATCGTCCATTTTTATATAATTTAATTTTATTCTTTATACTCAATTGTTCAATTTCTCACCTGCTCAATACTATACAAAGTACATATCGTCCGTTCTCATTCTTAAGTAACGATTTACGGCAAAGAACGACGAAACCGCAGTAAGTAAAACTCCCGCTGCAACTACAACGCCTGCAGTAATTAATCCCGTTTGTAAACTTATTATACTCCATTGCAAACCATAATTATATTGCAGGTAATATATCAACCCGGCAAGAAGAATAAGCGCAATAGCAGCCGCAATAATACCATTTATCACACTTCTGCCAATGTACGGACGGCGAATAAACCAACGGTCAGCGCCGACAAGTTTCATGGTATTAATTAAAAAACGATTGGAATAAATACTCAACCGCACCGTATTATTTATCAAAACAAAAGAAATCAGTAATAAAATTGCAGCTAAACCAAGCAATATAAAGGTAACTTTTTGAATATTATCGTTTACCATTGTAATTACATCTTTTTGATAAAAAACTTGCTGAATAGCTGGAAATCTTTTCAATTTATCTTCTATTTTCTTGATGCTGTCGTTATTGGCATATTCCGATTTTAACTTCACTTCCATAGATGCTAATAGAGGATTGAATCCTAAAAAATCAGCCGGATTATCGCCTAAATCGTTTACGTGTTCCTTCAATGCTTCTTCTTTAGATATAAATTCCACCGATTTTGAAAAAGAAGAACGTTCCAACACAGATTTAATGTAGTTGATATCGTTTTGGGGTATTCCATCTTGTATTACTACAGACAAATTTATATTTTCTTTCATTGAATTTGCCATATCTTTTACCACAAAAGAAATAAGCGCAATTAAACCTACGAGGAATAATACCAATGCCATACTAAACGTAGCTGTAAAATGTACGTTTTTTAAAAAATATCTTTTCCTTTTCTTTTTCTTTTTGAAGTGAGCCATAATTTATTTTACAGTCAATAGAGTTTATAATCAATAATAGTTTAATGTTTATCGCTTGTAATTTTTTGTTTTTTTAAAACGATATATCCAATAAACATTCCTATCAATAAAATGGAGCAAATCAACGCCAATATATTTCCAATTTTGTAAGATTGTGGATCAAAACGAAAATCTATATCATAATTTCCTGCTTTTAAAGCCATTCCACGTAATAAATAATTCACCCTTGTATAAGTCGCTTCCTTGCCATTGATAGTTGCTTTCCAGCCTTTATCGTAATAAATTTCTGAAAACACTGCAACTTGGTCTGTTTTTGAGTTAAAATGATATGTCAAATGATTTGGAGCATAACTTGTCAAAACAATTGTCGCAGAGCTATCGGGCACTAATGTTTGAGGGAAAACAGAAGCTAACGATTTATCCACCACCAATTCTTTTTTCGTATTTATTTCTCCCAATAATTTCATTTCATCGTTCGCATCGTTTGCTATCCGTATTTTATTTACAAACCAAGCATTTCCGTTGGCATGCGTATTTATTACCGGAGCGTTTTCTTTACTGATAATAATGTATTTCAAATTCAACATATTAAGCACACCAAGAGAATCAAGCGTCGCGTTTACCGTTTCTTGCGTTGCCGGACGTGAAAAAACGCCGAATAGCTGACGTAATTCTTTTTCCATTTGCATATTTATCAGCTCTTGATAACGGCGCAATTTAGCTGCATGGTAACCTCCTATGTTTTTATGGAAATATGATGGTGTTGCATCATTAAATATATCCGTAGTTAAATCCAACACGCGATATTGAGATTTATCCTGCATAATCATTTCGTCCGCCGGTGTCGGTTTAATTAAATTTTCCACTTTGCTTTTACGTTCAAAATTATTGTCGTTTAAATAACGTTTTGCCACAAAAAACAAATCAATAAAAATTAAAAAGCCCAGCAATGAGATGGCAACATATTTCTTTAATTTATCATTTATATACAACCAAATTACACCTGCACTTAGCACAATAAACGCTAATGAACGCCAGGCGTCAGAGCGTAATAATGCTTTTCTATCCAGAGGAAGTGTTTCTTTAAGAAACGAATAATCTCCTGTAAATTGAGCGTCATTAGCAGAAACAAAACTTCCGGCTAAAGATGGTATTAAAGCGAGAATCAAACAAATTCCACCCGTAATAATGGTACTTATTTTAAGCGCATTTAATAATCTCTTTTTTTCAATATTACCCTGAAAAATTTCTTTCAATGCCAAAACCGCTAACAATGTGATTCCAAATCCGGTTGCAACCAGCATCATAGAAACCGTGCGGAATTTATTGTACATCGGGACATAATCCACAAAAATATTGGTCAGCCACATAAAATTTCTTCCCCAAGACAGCATCAACGTAAGTGCGATTACAGGCAAAAGCCACCATTTAATACGTTTATCTACCAAAAAGAAACTCATCACAAAAAGAAAAATAATAATCGCCCCCAAATATACGGGTCCGGAAGTTCCCGGTTGACTTCCCCAATACAACGGCATTTGGCTTATTATTTCCTTTGTCTGACTTTCAGGTACGCCTAAACTTTGTAAGTGCTTTGCGGTTTCGCTGTTTTCACTCAAAGCGCCTCCGCTTGCTCCTCCGTAGAAATTTGGAATTAACAGTGTCATTGTTTCCGCTTTTCCGTAGCTCCATTGAGTAATGTAGTCTTTATTTAATCCGTGTTGAGAGTTCTGAGTATCAGAAGTTAAACCGTTTGAACTGCCTCGCATAGTATATTTTCCGTATTCATACGTTGTGAGCAAGGAAGTTGCGTTCATTCCTATGGCTACAATGGCTGCAATAAATAATACACCGAGCGTTTTCAAAAGTTCATTTATTTGCTTTTCTTTGATGCTGTAAATCAATTCTACAATTCCAAAAATAAGCAAAATGATGAATGTGTAATATAAAATCTGAATATGATTCGCCCTGATTGCCAAGCTCAAAAAGAAAGCCGTTAATAATCCGCCAAGTATCTTTTTACGTCTGAAAGTTAGAAAAACAGCTCCAATGAGCGGCGCCATATATGCAATAGTCATCGCTTTGGAATTATGTCCGGCGGCGATAATCACAAAATTATACGACGCAAAGGTAAACCCGATAGACCCGACAATGGAAAGCCATGGATTGACTCCAAACGCCAGAAGCAAAATATAAAAACCGATTAAATAAAGAATTAAGTTTGATACGGGACGCGGAAAAGTCAAAAACACGCGTTCAACATACTGAAGCACATTATTGGGCTGCGTCATAGATATCTGATACGTAGGCATGCCTCCAAACATAGAGTTTGTCCACAGGGTAACATCATCGTGAGACTCATTGTATTTCACGGTTTCTTGCGCCATGCATTTCCACCCTTGCGTATCGTGTGCAACAAGTTGTTTGCCTTCAATAATAGACGGAAAATAGACAAATGCAATAACAATAAATAACAAAATTGCAGCAATGTGGGGGATAAACGAACGAAGAATAGTTTTGTTCATACTTAATTAATTGATTTTCTGAAAAATGCGGTTTTTGGGAAAAATCACACAAAAGTACGAAATAATTTTAGTTTTTGTTCCCTGAAAAGGGGTTAAATTACATTAATTAGCGTATTTTTATTTTGCATCTTGCAATTTCACAAGACAATAGTAAGCAGTGGTATAAAAATCTCTAAGGTAAGGTATATTGATGATTTTAGGAAGTTTCTTCGGTTTGATATGAAATTTTACTTCGTAGCTTGGATTGATTAGATAATAGTCTTCTTTTTCAATCTTATATTTATTTTCCTTTAAGAAATACTTAAAATCTGTGATACTTATTCCTGTTTCTTTTATTTCTTGCAACGATGTTATTTTTGCATCGGTTTCACCAAATATTTTTAATACAAACTTATACATCCTCATAGGGAGTAAATGATAATAAGGTAATTTGCTCCATATTTTACTGTTGCAAATTTGCTGATGTCCTCCAAAAGGCATTCGCCAAGGAGGAAACGAGAAAAATATTCTTCCTTCCGGTTTAAAAAAATCTTTCAGTTTATTCAAAAAAAACTCTCTGATTTGGAATGTGTTCAATAGTATCGCGCATAATAATTAAATCACACTTTTGAATATCATTGGGATTAATTTTATAAATATCTTCCGCTATAAATTTAGTCCGTTCTTTGTTTGGATGTGAATTATAAAACTTTTCTGCGTTTTCTATTTTATTAGCAGCAATATCTATTCCTATTATCTCACATCCTCTATCCAAAAACGGTTTCAAATTTCCGCCTTCGCCGCATCCAATTTCAGCAACAATCATTCCTCCTGTAGTTTTCAAGACCTTATTTATGTATGGTAGGGTGTACTTTTCAGTTACAAAAGTTTGTTCTTGAAAATAAAGTTCTCTATCGGAGTGACGTTCTTGCATAATATTTTAATAAAAAAATTACGGCTCAAAAGTAATCTTTTTTCTGAATAAAACACGTGAAAAACGTATTTTTATCTTCGTTCATATTTCTTATCTGCCGCAGTTTATAAAGCATTGGCGACAAGTGTAAACTCGCCGCCAATGTATTCTTTGATTATATTTCCTTTTTTAGAATAAAAACACAATACGGTTAAAATAATTCATTTAAGTGAAATTAATGAAATTATCCATTATCATATTAATCTTTATCCCGGCATAGGCGGTGGCGGTAGAATTTGCGGAGGATGAACTGCTGATGAATTGGAGGCAGCTTTCACTATTTCATTCAATTCATTATAAAACGGTTCCCACGCATCTACGTCACGCATAGCATTGACCATACTTAAGTAATTACGCAAATCATAAACGAGGTTTCCTTTTAACGATGTGGCTGATTCCATTTCACGCAGAGAAGCGTTAGTGCCCGCCTGCGAAGAGAAGAGTTTCTCAAAATCTTCCTGAGATTTTTTAAGGAGTGTAAACGGCTCTTTCAAATTGAGTTTTTCTAAACCGGCTATTACTTCGGGTTTGTCAAGGGCTTCTATCAATTTATTGAGGTAAGCCGTTTCGTCGCCGTAACTGAAACGCGTAATTTCAAAACCGTACGGTTCAAAAAACGGAAGCAATTCTTTAGCATCCTGCTGTAAGCTCATTCCTTCCATATTCGACATGCTGAGAAGTATGCGGTATAATCCCCGGAAGAAATTGTCTCTTTTTAAATCGGCTTTTTGCACATCGACGCCCATACCGCTAAACGTGACTTTATTAAACACTTCAAAATATTCGCCATACGTTTTTTTCAACTGTGCAAGCAGCGGATTGTCTTTCACCAACGCCGTAAATTCCGCTTTTTCCGACGTTTCAATGGTTCGTTGCGCCAGTGTGGCGATAGTATCCACACCCAGCCGTGCATAATTTATTCTCATAGCTTTTAAAGGTTAAAAATGTGATTGTAAATTAAATTATAGTGTTTGAACTTATTCTATTCTGTTACACTAATATAAACACTTTGCTTGAACTTGTTCAATACTATTAAACGAGTATAAACACTTTGTTTGAACTTACCTTATCCTATCAAATTAGTTTATGTAAAATGTTTAAGCTAACCGTATCTTATTGCATCAGTTAAAACAGCATGTTTGTATTTATTTAATTTAGAATGATTAGCTTAAACATAACGTGTAGGATGAGGTATTTATTTTACTAATTTTAAATCAAATCTTCCATCTGTTATTTGCACTACATTTCCCTCTACAGGGTTATAATGATAATCCATACAAATACCCGTAAGATTAAACCTTCCACTTACGATATTCTTCTCAGTATCAAATCTTGTAAAAATAATGTTACCACCATTTTTTACCATATAATTTAAGCATTCCTGAGAAATTGAATCTTTTAAAGAATATATACCTACGGATAAGGGCAATATTTTATTAATCTCTATGTTATCTGTTAACAAAGAAATATCACCAAATTTCTTATTGTTAATCTTTCCTCTTATAACTATTTCCAATTTTTTATTTATAGTGTCATATTTAGCGGTATTTACCACTTTAAATCCATATACAGGACCAACAAATAAGTTACCATCAACATAACAACCAAACGTTCCTTTACCTGTTTGTGTTTCCGTAGGCATACGGTTAAAGTCTACTTCCTCGCAAGACGCCAAGCACAATTGGCAAATTACAATTAATAAAAAGAATAATTTTTTCATAGTGATTAAGGGATTAAATTAAACACATATATTTCTATCGCAAACATACAAAAAAAAGGCACAGTCTAAAAAAGATTATGCCTTTAATTTTTATTCTAAATGTAGATTTATAATTCTACATCTTCATCGTCCTGATTAATATCCAATACATTTTTACGTGCGTCCATCATTTTTTCATACTCATCGCGTGAACCGACAATGATTTTTTCATATTCGCGTAAACCGGTTCCCGCAGGAATCAAATGTCCGCAAATAACGTTTTCTTTCATTCCTTCCAATTTATCAACTTTACCGTTAATTGCAGCATCGTTCAATACTTTGGTAGTTTCCTGGAACGACGCAGCCGACATAAAGCTATTGGTTTGAAGTGCGGCACGAGTAATACCCTGAAGAATTTGATTTGATGTTGCAGGAACTGCATCACGTGTTTCAACCAGTTTAAGGTCTTTACGTTTCAGCACACTGTTTTCATCGCGTAATTTACGGGCGGTAATAATTTGTCCCGGTTTCAATGTTTGAGAATCGCCGGCGTCAATAATCACTTTTTTACCCCAAATACGGTCATTTTCTTCCATAAACTCGTTCTTATCCACCACTTGTTTTTCAAGGAAACGAGTATCACCCTGTTCTATGATTTCTACCTTGCGCATCATTTGGCGTACAATTACTTCAAAGTGTTTATCATTAATTTTCACACCTTGTAAGCGGTATACGTCCTGAACTTCGTTTACAATATAATCTTGAACAGCGGTGGGACCTTTAATCATCAAAATATCGGTAGGAGTGGTTGCACCGTCCGAAAGTGGTGTTCCTGCACGTACAAAGTCATTTTCCTGAACAAGTATCTGTTTTGAAAGTGGAATCAAATATTTTTTCACTTCGCCTGATTTTGAAGTAACAGAAAGTTCACGGTTACCGCGTTTAATCTTACCAAAGTTTACTTCTCCGTCAATTTCGGCTACTACTGCCGGATTAGATGGATTTCGAGCTTCAAACAACTCTGTAACACGTGGAAGACCTCCGGTAATATCACCCGCCTTTCCTACGGCACGAGGTATTTTTACCAACATTTGACCCGCTTTGATGTTATTTCCATCGTCAAGAACCAAATGTGCACCTACAGGCAAGTTATATGTACGAAGAATTTCTCCATTTTTATCCAAAATATGTGCGCTTGGAACTTTATTTTTATCTTTTGATTCGATGATAATCTTTTCACGAAGTCCGGTAGTGTCATCAATTTCGGTTTTGTAAGTAATATTCTCAATAACCGACTCAAATTCAATTTTACCTTCAGTTTCTGCTATAATTACAGCGTTGAATGGGTCCCAAGTACATATTATCTGACCTTTTTTGCCCATTTCGCCTTCTTTAGCATATAATTTTGAACCGTAAGGAACGTTTTGAGTAGTAAGAATAATACTTGTATGCGGATCAATTACGCGCATTTCAGCCAGACGACTTACCACTACACGGCAATCTTTTCCGTTTTCATCCACCGCATCTACCGTACGAAGCTCTTCAAATTCCAAACGTCCATCATAACGAAGCGTAATATTTGATTCTGCTGCAATGTTAGATGCAATACCTCCCACGTGGAACGTACGAAGTGTTAACTGTGTTCCAGGCTCACCGATAGATTGCGCTGCAATAACTCCCACAGCTTCACCCATATGAACCATTTTTCCTGTTGCCAAATTACGTCCGTAACATTTAGCACAAACACCTTTTTTAGATTCACAAGTTAAAACCGAACGGATTTCAACTCTTTCAATTGGAGAATCCTGAATTTGTTTTGCTCTTTCTTCCGTAATTTGTTCTCCTGATTCTACAAGCAGTTCACCGGTTAATGGATGGTAAATATCGTGAACAGAAACACGTCCTAAAATACGTTCGTAAAGTGATGAAATAACTTCTTCGTTATTTTTCACTTCCGTAGCAATCAAGCCGCGCAAAGTTCCACAGTCATCTTCATTGATAATCACATCGTGAGATACATCTACCAAACGACGGGTTAAATAACCTGCGTCAGCTGTTTTCAAAGCCGTATCCGCCAACCCTTTACGAGCACCGTGTGTTGAAATAAAGTATTCCAACACCGAAAGTCCTTCTTTAAAGTTTGATAAAATCGGGTTTTCGATAATTTGTCCGCCTTCAGCGCCTGATTTTTGAGGTTTTGCCATNAAACCACGCATACCTGCTAACTGACGAATTTGTTCTTTTGAACCACGCGCGCCTGAATCCAACATCATATACATGGAATTAAATCCTTGACGATCAGATGCAAGTTGCTTAATCAATACATTTGAAAGTTTTGTGTTTACGTGTGTCCAAGTATCAATAATTTGGTTGTATCGTTCACGCGGAGTGATGAATCCCATATTGTAGTTATTCATTATTTCTTCCACTTCCGCATTTCCTTCTTTTACCAATATATCTTTTTCTTCAGGAATAATAACATCACTCAAATTAAAGGATAATCCGCCTTTGAATGCCATATAATATCCTAAATCTTTAATATCATCCAAGAATTGAGCTGTACGAGCTACTCCGCATTCTTCAATTACACGTCCAATAATATCACGAAGTGATTTTTTAGAAAGCAGTTCATTGATGTAGCCCATTTGTTCCGGTACGCATTTATTAAATAAAATACGTCCTACAGTAGTTTCCAACAATTCAGACTTGCCATCTTTTCCATTAAGACGAACTTTAATCAAAGTGTGAAGTTCAACTTTCTTCTCGTTATAAGCAATTTCAGCTTCCTCGGCAGAGTAAAAAATTAATCCTTCACCCAAAGCTCCTGTACGTGGTTTTGTAATGTAATACAAACCAAGTACCATATCTTGAGAAGGAACCGTAATAGGAGCTCCATTTGCAGGATTCAAGATATTATGTGAAGCCAACATCAACATTTGAGCTTCCAAAACAGCTTCATTCCCAAGAGGTAAATGCACAGCCATTTGGTCTCCGTCAAAGTCGGCATTGAATGCAGTACACGAAAGCGGGTGAAGTTGAATAGCTTTTCCTTCAATCATTTTTGGTTGAAACGCTTGAATACCCAAACGGTGTAGTGTTGGGGCACGGTTTAGTAATACGGGATGTCCTTTCATCACGTACTCTAAAATATCCCAAATTACAGGGTCTTTGCGATCTATAACCTTTTTAGCAGATTTTACGGTTTTTACAATACCGCGCTCAATCAACTTACGAATTACGAACGGTTTATAAAGTTCGGCTGCCATATCTTTAGGCAAACCGCATTCATGCATTTTTAATTCCGGTCCTACAACAATTACCGAACGGGCTGAATAATCCACACGTTTACCAAGCAAGTTTTGACGGAAACGTCCTTGTTTTCCTTTCAAACTATCGGAAAGTGATTTCAACGGACGGTTTGCATCTGTTTTTACTGCACTTGATTTACGCGAATTATCAAATAATGAATCTACCGCTTCCTGCAACATACGTTTTTCGTTACGTAAAATCACTTCGGGAGCTTTGATTTCAATTAATCGTTTCAAACGATTGTTACGAATAATTACACGACGGTACAAATCATTCAAATCCGATGTGGCAAAACGTCCACCATCAAGTGGCACCAACGGACGCAATTCCGGTGGAATAACCGGAACTATTTTTACAATCATCCACTCCGGTTTATTACGTAATTTTGAAGCACGGAACGATTCCACGATTTGAAGGCGTTTTAGCGCCTCAGTTTTACGCTGTTGAGAAGTATCCGTATTTGCACGGTTACGCAAATCATACGAAAGTTCATCCAAGTCAAGGCGTGAAAGCATATCATGAATAGCTTCCGCTCCCATCTTTGCGATAAATTTATTAGGATCATTATCTTCCAAAAGTTGGTTTTCGCGAGGAAGTGAATCCATAATATTCAGATATTCTTCTTCCGAAAGTAATTCACCTGCCATAATATTTTCGTTATTCTCAAGAATACCGGCTTGAATAATCACATATTTTTCGTAATAAATGATTGCATCAAGTTTTTTAGTCGGCATTCCAAGTAAATAACCAATTTTGTTTGGCAATGAACGGAAATACCAAATGTGAGCTACCGGAACCACTAATTGTATGTGTCCCATACGTTCACGACGCACTTTTTTCTCGGTNACTTCTACACCGCAACGATCACAAACGATNCCGCGATAACGGATACGTTTATACTTTCCACAATGACATTCAAAGTCTTTGGTAGGGCCAAAAATACGTTCGCAGAAAAGTCCGTCGCGTTCAGGTTTGTAGGTACGATAATTTATAGTTTCCGGTTTTAGTACTTCACCACTCGAAAGTTTTAAAATTTCTTCGGGAGAAGCTAAACCTATAGAGATTTTACTAAAACTACTCTTTGCTTTATTATCAGTTTTAAAAGCCATTTTATATTGACAATTTTATTGAAATTCTATTAATTAAACAGTTTGACGTAAATGTAGAGACGATATACATCTTAATCTCTTCCAAACGTTATTCCAAATGGATGCTTAATCCTAATCCGCGAAGCTCATGTAACAATACGTTGAGTGATTCCGGAATTCCAGGAACAGGCATTGGGTCACCTTTTACAATGGATTCATAAGTACGTGCACGTCCCATTACATCATCNGATTTTACGGTAAGGATTTCTTGCAAAATGTGCGACGCTCCAAATGCTTCAAGCGCCCAAACTTCCATTTCTCCAAAACGTTGACCACCAAATTGAGCCTTACCTCCAAGCGGCTGTTGTGTAATAAGCGAATAAGGACCGATAGAACGCGCATGCATTTTGTCTTCCACCATATGTCCCAATTTCAACATATAAATTATACCTACAGTTGCTGTTTGGTCAAAACGTTCACCGGTTCCACCATCATACAGATATGTTTTACCATAGCGAGGCACGCCGGCTTTATCACACCATTGATCTAANTCACNCAAATCCGCTCCATCAAAAATAGGAGTTGCAAATTTTAATCCTAATTCTTTACCTGCCCAACCCAGTACTGTTTCAAAAATCTGTCCAAGGTTCATACGTGAAGGTACACCAAGCGGNTTTAATACTATATCTACCGGAGTTCCGTCTTCCAAGAAAGGCATATCTTCCTGACGAACGATACGCGATACAATACCTTTGTTTCCGTGACGACCCGCCATTTTATCTCCCACACGTATCTTACGTTTTTTAGCAATGTATACTTTTGCCATTTGTACAATTCCGTTTGGAAGTTCATCACCAATTGTGATGTTGAATTTCTGACGTTTCAGATGTGCGTCTAATTCTTTGTATTTACGCAAATAATTCAAAATCAATTGACGAATTAAGTCGTTTTTATGATTGTCTTGTGTCCATTTACTTAACTGAACAGTGGTATAATCAATTTCACGAAGACGTTCGGCTGTAAATTTACTTTGACGCGAAATAATGTCGGTTCCCAAATAATCTTTTACTCCGGCTGAAGTTTTGTCTTCAATAATTACAAGCAGTTTTTCTATTAATATTTCTTTTAATTTTGCTGCTTGTTCTTCAAAATCTTCATCTAATTTAGGAAGAATAGCTTTATCTGCCAGTTTTGATTTTCTATTTTTTTGAGCTTTTGAGAACAAACGCTTTCCGATAACTACACCTGACAACGAAGGAGTTGCTTTCAAAGAAGCATCTTTCACATCCCCGGCTTTATCACCAAATATCGCACGAAGTAATTTTTCTTCCGGTGAAGGATCTGATTCTCCTTTTGGCGTAATTTTACCAATAATTATATCGCCCGGTTCAATGCGAGCTCCAACGCGAATAATACCGTTTTCATCCAAATCTTTTGTGGCATCTTCACTTACATTTGGTATGTCAGCCGTAAATTCTTCAATACCACGNTTTGTTTCACGAACCTCAAGAAGCTGTTCTACTACGTGTACTGAGGTGAAAATATCTTCACGAACAACACGTTCGTTAATTACGATAGCATCTTCAAAGTTGTACCCTTTCCAAGGCATAAATGCAACTTTGAGGTTACGTCCCAGCGCTAACTCTCCATTTTGTGTCGAATAACCTTCCGTCAAAATTTGTCCTGTCGTAACTTTGTCTCCTTTTTTTACTATAGGACGAAGGTCAATTGTTGTATTTTGGTTCGTTTTTTGGAATTTAGGTAATTCATAGGTAGTTACAGTACTATCAAAACTTACAAATTCCTCTTCTTCGGTTCTATTATATTTAATTTTTATGGTAGTTGCGTCTACAAATTCTACAACACCTTCCCCTTCTGCAATAACTTGTGTGCGGGAATCGCTAATTANTTGACCTTCAATNCCTGTACCAACAATCGGCGCTTCACAACGTAACAATGGAACTGCTTGACGCATCATATTAGANCCCATCAACGCACGGTTAGCATCATCGTGNTCTAAAAATGGAATGAGCGCAGCCGCAATTGAAGCAATTTGCGAAGGAGAAACATCCATCAAATTTACTTCTGCCGGCGCTACTACCGGAAAATCTGCTCCCAAACGAGTTTTTACAATCTTACGAATAAANGTTCCGTCTTCATTCAACGGAGCATTTCCTTGCGCTATTACTAAATCTTCTTCTTCTTCCGCCGTAAAATATTTTATTCCGGCTGAAGTTATATCTACTTTTGCATCTTCTACTTTACGGTAAGGAGTTTCAATAAATCCTAATTCGTTGATTTTAGCATAGATACAAAGCGATGAAATCAATCCAATGTTCGGACCTTCCGGAGTTTCAATAGGACAAAGACGTCCATAATGTGTGTAGTGTACGTCACGTACTTCAAATCCNGCACGTTCGCGAGAAAGTCCGCCAGGACCTAATGCAGACATACGACGCTTATGAGTAATCTCAGCCAATGGATTTTGTTGATCCATAAACTGCGATAATGCATTTGTTCCAAAGAATGAATTAATAACAGAAGAAATACTTTTTGCATTAATTAAATCTATCGGAGTAAATACTTCATTATCACGCACATTCATACGCTCACGAATAGTACGAGCCATACGGGCTAAACCTACACCAAATTGATTAAACAATTGTTCGCCAACNGTACGTACACGACGATTACTCAAGTGGTCTATATCATCTACATCCGCTTTTGAATTAATTAACTCAATCAGATATTTGATAATTTCAATAATATCTTCTTTTGTCAATACTTTTATATCTTCACTAATGTTAAGGTTAAGTTTCCGGTTAATTCGGAAACGACCAACATCTCCCAAGTCGTATCTTTTTTCGGAAAAGAACAAATTCGTAATNACCTCTCTTGCAGTAGAATCATCTGCAGGTTCTGCATTACGCAACTGACGGTAAATATAAAGTACCGCTTCTTTTTCCGAGTTACTCGGGTCTTTTTGTAATGTATTGTAAATGATGGCATAATCGCTTTGATTAGCATCTTCTTTGTGTAAAAGAACAGCTTGTGTACCTGATTCTATAATTTCATCAATATGATGATTTTCAAGTACGGTTTCACGATCAATAATCACCTCGTTACGTTCAATTGTAACTACCTCACCGGTATCTTCATCTACAAAATCTTCATTCCACGTTTTTAATACACGTGCTGCTAATTTTTGCCCAACAGCTTTTTTAAGATTGGTTTTATTGACCTTAACTTCTTCTGCGAGATTGAAAATNTCTAAAATATCCTTATCACTTTCGAAACCAATGGCTCTCAAAAGTGTTGTTACAGGTAATTTCTTTTTACGATCGATGTAAGCATACATCACGTTATTTATGTCCGTTGCAAATTCAATCCACGAACCGCGGAAAGGAATAATACGGGCAGAGTACAGTTTTGTACCGTTAGAGTGGATGCTTTGTCCAAAGAATACACCCGGCGAACGATGTAACTGTGATACAATAACACGTTCGGCGCCATTTATAACAAATGTGCCTTTGGGTGTCATATAAGGAATAGGTCCGAGATAAACGTCTTGAATTACCGTATCAAAATCCTCATGATCAGGATCGGTACAATACAACTTAAGTTTGGCTTTCAGTGGTACACTGTAAGTCAATCCACGTTCTAAACACTCCTCAAGGGTGTAACGAGGCGGATCTATAAAATAGTCGAGAAACTCAAGTACGAAATTATTTCGTGTATCGGCAATGGGGAAGTTTTCAGTAAAAACTTTATATAACCCTTCTGTTTTCCTTTTTTCAGGAGCCGTATCCATTTGAAAAAAGTCGTGGAAAGATTTTAATTGTACTTCTAAAAAATCAGGATATTCCATTTGATTTTTAATAGAAGCAAAATTTATTCTTTGATTATTAGTAGTTGAAGACATATTGTCAAAGAGGTTTTGGTTTTTTTAGTGCAAAGAACTCAATGTTTTAGTATAGACAGAAAAAGGTTTAGAATCCTCCCATAGAGAGGAAACTAAACCAAAAACCTGATTATCAGGTAGTTTTATTTAAGTTCAACTTCAGCTCCGCCTTCAGTTAATGATTTTTTCAGGCCTTCTGCTTCGTCTTTTGACACACCTTCTTTGATTACTGAAGGAGCTGCATCTACCAAGTCTTTTGCTTCTTTAAGTCCAAGACCGGTAAGTTCTTTTACTAATTTAACGATGGCTAATTTATTTGCACCTGCTGATTTCAAAACAACATCAAAAGATGATTTTTCTTCAGCTGCAGGAGCTGCTGCACCTGCTGCAGGACCTGCTGCTACTGCTACTGCTGCAGCTGCGGGTTCAATACCATATTCGTCTTTCAGAACTTGTTTTAGTTCGTTAACTTCTTTTACTGTTAACTCTACCAATTGTTTAGCTATAGCTTTAACGTCTGCCATAATCTTTATTTAATTTTTATTGTAATTTTACTTTTTAATAATTAATTGTTTCTTTCCGCCAACGTATCTAACACGCCGTGGATAGTATTTGCTCCGGATTGGAGTTGAGACATAACGTCATTAATCGGTGACATAAGCATTCCGATAACTTCGCCGATAAGTTCATTTTTACTCTTGACAGCAACAAGTGCATCCAATTGATTTTCGCCAATATAGAAACTTTCTTCCACATAAGCTGCTTTCAATAGAGGTTTTTTCTTTTTATTGTTCTTGCTGAACTCTTTGATAAGTTTAGCAGGAGCATTCCCTGTATTTGAGAGCATCAGTGATGTTTCACCTTTCAGCGAACTATAAATTTCGCTAAAATCTGTATCTAAATTTTCAAGAGCTTTTTTAAGCAGTGTATTCTTTACTACTAAAAGTTTAATTTCTTGTTTGTAGCAAGTTCTTCTTAATTCGCTGGTTTCGGCAGCATTTAGTCCGCCAATATCTGCTAAATAGAAGTGAGAATACTCACCTAACGTTGATTGTAAATCTTCTATGATTGCGCTTTTATCTTCCTTTTTCATAACTCAATTCTTTTTTAATCTTCTACTGATTTAGGATCGATTTTAATGCCGGCACTCATCGTGCTTGAAAGATAAATGCTCTTTACATATGTACCTTTGGCGGTAGTTGGTTTCAGCTTGATAATAGTATGGATAAACTCTTTCGCATTATCTGCTATTTGTTCTGCAGTGAAGGAAACTTTTCCTATGGATGTGTGAACAATACCATACTTATCGACTTTAAAGTCAATTTTCCCTTGTTTTACTTCTTTTACTGCAGCAGCCACATCATTGGTAACTGTACCACTTTTAGGATTTGGCATCAAACCGCGAGGTCCGAGTACACGTCCTAAAGCTCCAATTTTACCCATAATTGCCGGCTGTGTAATAATTACATCCACATCCGTCCAACCGCCTTTGATTTTTTCTATATATTCGTCAAGACCGACAAAGTCAGCTCCTGCTTCTTTAGCGGCAGCTTCCTGATCGGGAGTACATAATGCAAGAACCCGTGTTTGTTTTCCCGTTCCGTGTGGCAACGATACAACACCGCGTACCATTTGGTTGGCTTTACGTGGGTCAACACCTAAGCGTACATCAACATCTACCGAAGCATCAAATTTAGTTGTGGTAATTTCTTTTACCAACGCTGATGCTTCAGCTAAAGAATAGGCTTTTCCTGCTTCAATTTTTTCTGCAGCTAACTTTTGTTTTTTTGTAAGTTTACTCATTTTAATTGAAGTTTTAATTAATTGTTATTTGGAAATTCACCTTTCACAGTGATACCCATACTTCGAGCTGTACCCGCTACCATTCTCATAGCAGCTTCTAACTCAAAACAATTCAAATCGACCATTTTGTCAGCTGCGATAGTTTTTACTTGTTCCCAAGTAATTTCTGCCACTTTTTTACGGTTTGGTTCAGCCGATCCACCTTTTATTTTAGCAGCTTCAATAAGTTGAACTGCCACAGGTGGAGTTTTTACAATAAAGTCGAAAGATTTGTCTGTGTAATAAGTGATGACTACGGGCAAAATTTTACCCGGTTTGTCTTGGGTTCTGGCATTAAATTGTTTGCAAAACTCCATAATATTGATCCCTTTCGAACCTAACGCAGGTCCAACAGGGGGAGATGGGTTTGCCGCACCTCCTTTTATCTGCAATTTGATAAGTCCAGCAATCTCTTTTGCCATAATTGTTTATTATTTTTTGATTTAAAATAGGAGAATAACGATATGCTGTAACAAAACACTCATTATTCTTTTTCTACTTGTGTGAAAGCTAATTCAAGCGGTGTTTTTCTACCGAAAATTAAAACCATAACTTTCAGTTTTTTCTTCTCATTGTTTACTTCTTCTATCAAACCACTAAATCCGCTGAACGGACCATTAATAACTTTGACATTTTCTCCCACAAAGAAAGGCGTAAGCATTTCTTCTCCAATTTCTTGACGTTCATCAACCGTACCTAAAATTCTATTCACCTCTGATTGACGAATAGGAGTAGGTTGGTTGTTTTTTTCACCAAGAAATCCAAGTACATTGGGAGTATTACGCAAACGATGAGTAATTTCACCTACCAGATTTGCTTCTACAAGAACATAACCCGGAAGATAACTGCGTTCTTTGGTAATTTTCTTACCATTACGAATTTGGTATACTTTTTCTGTAGGAATGAGCACTTGAGCCACATATTGACCAAGGTCCGAATTTTTGATTTCAGCATCAATATATTCCTTTACCTTGTTCTCTTTACCACTGATAGCACGTAGCACGTACCATTTAAAGTTAGACGACTCTGTCACTTTTTTTCCTCCTGAAGTTAAAAATTAAAATACTTTTTCGTAAATGAACGTCATTAATTCCCTAAAGGTTGTGTCCATAGCTAATACAATCAACGCAAGTATTATGGAAGCAATTAATACTACGACAGCGCTGTTTGTAAGTTCTGATCGGGTTGGCCAAGAAACTTTATGAACAAGTTCATTATAAGATTCTTTTAATCCTTCCCTGGTTTTTGTTAAAAAATTAGCACTCATATTCAAATAGAAATTAGCACGGGAGGTACGACTCGAACGCACGACACTCGGTTTTGGAGACCGATGCTCTACCAACTGAGCTACACCCGTATTTTTAAGTTGGTAAGAAATTTAGTAAACGAGTAAACGAGATTTTACCCGTTTACTTGTTTACATATAATCTTATTTTACTATAAAATTAATTATAATAAAGAAGTGATTTGTCCTGAACCTACAGTACGTCCACCTTCACGGATAGCGAAACGAAGACCTTCAGAGCAAGCTACCGGATAAATCAATTTCACTTCAATTTCCAAGTTATCGCCCGGCATAACCATTTCAGTTCCTTCCGGAAGAGTGATTTCACCAGTTACATCCAATGTACGGATATAGAATTGAGGACGATATTTGTTGTGGAATGGAGTGTGACGTCCACCTTCTTCTTTTTTCAAAATATAAACAGAAGCTTTGAAATGATCGTGAGGTTTTACTGAACCCGGTTTAGCGATAACCATACCACGTTTAATTTCATCTTTGTCAATACCACGAAGCAATAAACCTACGTTATCACCAGCTTCACCTCTGTCAAGGATTTTACGGAACATTTCCACACCTGTAACAACTGATTTTTTACCTTCAGCACCAAGACCGATAATTTGAATTTCTTCACCTGTGTTGATAACACCTGTTTCAATACGACCGGTAGCAACAGTACCACGACCAGTGATTGAGAATACGTCTTCAACCGGCATCAAGAAAGGTTTATCAACTGCACGTGGAGGAAGTTCAATCCAAGTATCAACAGCATTCATCAGTTCCATAATTTTATCTTCCCATTCTGGAACTCCGTTCAATCCACCAAGAGCAGAACCACGAATAACAGGAGTATTGTCACCGTCAAAATCATAGAATGAAAGCAATTCTCGCATTTCCATTTCTACCAACTCTAACATTTCTTCGTCATCAACCATATCACATTTGTTCATAAACACAACAAGACGAGGAACATTTACCTGGCGAGCTAACAAAATGTGTTCGCGAGTTTGAGGCATCGGTCCATCAGTAGCAGCTACTACGATGATTGCACCGTCCATTTGAGCAGCTCCAGTTACCATATTTTTCACGTAGTCAGCGTGTCCCGGACAGTCAACGTGAGCATAGTGACGATTAGCTGTTTGATATTCAACGTGAGCAGTATTGATAGTGATACCACGTTCTTTTTCTTCTGGAGCGTTGTCGATAGAATCGAACGAACGTATTTCAGAAAGTCCTCTTTTTGCAAGTACAGTAGTAATTGCAGCGGTCAAAGTAGTTTTTCCGTGGTCAACGTGTCCGATAGTACCTACGTTTACGTGCGGCTTCGACCTGTCAAATTTTTCTTTTGCCATAACTCAAAGATTATTTTTAATAAAATTAGTAATTTTAATATGTTTTATAAAAGCATTTGTTCAAAAAAGTGAGCTGTTGATGGGAATTGAACCCGCGACCTCTTCCTTACCAAGGAAGTGCTCTACCACTGAGCTACAACAGCAATTAGAGCGGGCTTTGGAAACCGCAAAAACGGTTTCCCTTTGCATCATTGCTCTTTTAGAGCGGAAGACGGGGCTCAAACCCGCGACCCTCAGCTTGGAAGGCTAATGCTCTATCGACTGAGCTACTTCCGCAGTTTTTCAAGTTAGAAATTAGAAATATGAAGTTAGAGTTTTCTAATTTTTAATTTCTAATTTTACAAAGTGGGCAGTGATGGATTCGAACCACCGAAGTCGAAAGACAGCTGAGTTACAGTCAGCCCCATTTGGCCACTCTGGTAACTGCCCTTTTTTAGTTTTCAATCAATCTTTTATGGTTATTAAATGGAAACCAAACAATCAAATTTTACCAAATCAACCTTTCAATCAATCAACTATTTTACTAACTTTGAGCCTCTTGTCGGATTCGAACCAACGACCCCGAGATTACAAATCACGTGCTCTGGCCAGCTGAGCTAAAGAGGCAAAGTGCTTTTTATTAGCATTTTAAGATGTAAAAACCGTCTAAATAGAAAGCTATTCAAACGGCTTGCAAAGATACAAATAATATTTTATATACAAAATATATTTCTCAAAAAATTATTTTTTAGCTTGTTTTTCTTTGTGTTTGCGAATTTGTTTATCAATAGCTTCGAGTGATAAATCAGCCGCTTCTTCAAAAGTATCGCAGGTCTTGGAAGCAAAAAACTCTACGTTAGGTATAGAAACTTTAATTTCAGCTTGTTTATTCGCAGCTGTTTCCGGCTTTACTACTTTTAAATATACTTCTACATTCATTATTTCATCAAAAAATTTTTCCAATTTAGATGCTTTTTTACTTATGTGTTGCTCCAGTTTTTCTGTTGCATCAAAATTGATGGATTGAATTCTAAGTTTCATAATTTACCTCCTTTTTTATTTACCTCACGTGGGTGAGCGTGTTTGTATATATCTTTGAGTTCACTAAAGTTTACATGTGTATACACTTGCGTAGCCGCCAAACTGCTATGTCCCAGCAAATTTTTTACTGCATTTATATCAGCTCCGTTATTTAATAATGTGGTGGCAAAAGTGTGACGAAGAACATGAGGACTTTGTTTGTGAAGAGTAGCGTTTTGACTCATTTTATTGTGCACAATATTATATACTCCCCGACTATACATTGATTGTCCGTTTTCACGAACAAAAATCTTATCACTAAAGAGTTCTATATTTGTGTTTCTAATATTTAGGTATCTGTTCATTTGTTCGCAAATATCATTCCCGAGTGGGATGATACGCTGTTTATTGCGCTTCCCAAGTACTTTCAATTCTTTTGCTGACAGGTTAAAATCTTTATCAGTCAAGCTAACAAGTTCTGATACTCGGATTCCTGTTTCATAAAACAATCTTATAATCATTCCATCTCTCACGCTTTTAAATCCTTTCAATCCTTCATAAGATTGCAGTGCATTACTCATCTCTTGTCGTTTATAAAACGCAGGAAGGACTTTTTTTGTTTTTGGCAAAATGATTTTTGTTGTAGGATTTTTTTCGGTTAATTTATGGAGCAATAAATAATGCCAAAATGATTTTAAGGTAGATATTTTTCGGGAAATACTTTTAGCTGAAATATTTTTGTTCATTAACGCTAAAACCCACTGTTGAATATCAATAGAAGAAATATTATCGGGGAAAAATTGCTCCGGTGTAATTTGCAGAAAATCGCAGAATTGGAGCAGGTCGGTATGATATGACAAAACAGTATGAGAGGAAAAGTTCTTCTCATACTGTAAATATTGCAGAAAGTTGTCTATCATATCTGACTTGGAAATGCATTATTTCAATACGAAATTAATACAAACAAACCAGAAAAACAAACTTTTTAAATCTTTTTTAATCTTCGCTACGTTGCATTTGTTGTACGTAAACAGCGTGAATTTTCTTTTCACGTTTTACAACAGAAGGTTTGTCAAAACATTGACGACGACGAAGTTCTTTCACTACTCCGGTTTTTTCAAATTTACGTTTGAACTTTTTAAGTGCTTTTTCAATGTTTTCGCCTTCTTTTACAGGAACTACAATCATAATTAATTTGTTATTTTTAAGTATTTTATTGTTTTCAAATTTCGGACTGCAAAGATAGGGAATGTTTTTAAATTGACAAAGAGAAAATTAATTTTTAATTTTCAATTTTTCTTTCAATTCTTTCATCCCCTCTCCCGCTCCTTTTTTAATGTGAATAATGTTATGATAACTCATTCCAATATCTTTTGGGTCAATTATGTAGATTGGAACATCCTGCGACACGTAATTTATCAATCCTGCTGCAGGATACACCTGCATAGAAGTGCCAATAATCAAAAAGACATCAGCGGTTTCAACTAACCGGATGGCGTTTTCAAATTCAGGTACAGCTTCACCAAACCAAACCACATGCGGACGAAGCTGAAAACCTTTCGGACATTTATCGCCCAAGTGAATTTCGCAATTTTCTTTTGTGAGTTCAAACAATTCTTCTCCAATTCCTGTAGAACGCACTTTTATTAGTTCCCCGTGAAGGTGCAACACGCGGGTACTTCCGGCACGTTCATGGAGATTATCTATATTTTGAGTGATAATCCGCACATCAAAGTCTTTTTCAAGTTCTGCCAACAATCTATGTCCTTCGTTTGGCTCTACTTCAAAAAGCTGTTTCCGGCGTTTATTATAGAATTCGAGCACTAATTCAGGATTGCGTCTAAAAGCTTCAGGTGTAGCTACATCTTCTATTCGGTGTTGTTCCCAAAGTCCTCCGGCATCTCTAAAAGTAGCAACTCCGCTTTCGGCACTCATTCCGGCGCCTGTAAGTACAACTATGCGTTTCATCATTTTAGAGAATTTAATTTCCACAAAAGTAAAAAGAAAAACAAAAATTTTGCCTTTTTATTTTCATTTTTATCAAGAAAAAAGCTCAGTTTTTTGGCTGAGCTTTTAATGAGGTATGTTTTTCTTTCTATTTCTTTATTAATTTCCTTTTATAGGTGGAGTCCTTGGTGTGCAATTGAACAAGATAAATACCTTTTTGCAAAGAACTAACATCTATATAATTATTGATATTGGACAATTTTAATACTTCCGCACCGCGAATATCGCTAATGACAACTTTATCTACGGATAAATTATTTTGTATGAAAAATCCTTTTTCAGTAGGATTAGGATAGATGGAAATTTCTTTTGTGAAAACATTGTTTAATCCTGTTTTCTGTGAGCGGAAACAAATATCATCTATTTTCAAAGTAGAACCGATATTTGCTGTTGAAATTGTCTCCCAATTGGATGAATTTATTTGAACAATTACAGAATCCGGTACAAAGGAGAGGTTAAAAGGAATTTCAGCATACGTGTATTCTGATGCTGCGGATAAGAGTATTCCTCCATACCAATCGTCTAATCCACTATCTTTTTTCTTAAAATAAAGTCCAACTCCGGCATTGTCATTTCCCATAGGTGCATACTTATAATAAAACTCTAATACATCCGATTGGTTTGTAAACGGATAACCACCCACAGGATGACAATTTTCACCGCAATTATTGGGATAATATCCCGTCATTAGCACCGCGGCGCGCGTTTTGGGTTGATTGTCTTCTTCTCCAAGATATGTGCGTAATTCAACCGCATATTGTCCACTATGTTTATCTGTTGTTTTTGCAAATGATTCCGGATGTTCGGATTCATTTTGCGTTATCCAATTATCCAGCACATCCATTGAATTATTATCCCATTGTTCAAAATCGCCGTTCATAAGTGCGGGCTGGGATGCAACACCTTTGAATGTAATACTGTCAATTACCAGTATGCTTCCTACAACAGGATCGGGCCAACTTGACGCCACACCAATAACAACCGAATCGGGAGTTTCTGTGAGAGTTGGACTAAAATCGAAATCAAAAAGGGTATATTCCTCATGTAATCCTCCTAACGGTATCATATATGTCCCAATATTTGCTCCATTTTTAGAGAAAATTACAAACATACCACCATTGTCTCCTGATGCAACATTGTATTTATAATAACCACGTATTCCGGTCGGTTTTTGAGTATAAGGAAATCCTCCGTGCCATGTATATGGGTCATCTGAGACAGGATTTATATTAATGAAATAACCTAAACCCAGCTCTACGGTTGATTTTATCTCTACACCATAATCTCCGTGATAACCGGCGACTTTTTTAAGAGGAAAAATTCCTCCTTTTTCAAACCCATCACTATTTACATTAATGGGATAATTTTCAGGATAAGTATAACTCAAAGTTGTCCATGATTCAAATCCTCCGTTGGGAGTGGAAATCTGTGCTTGAAGTACAAAAGCAGAAACAATAAAAATAAGTAAGAATATTTTTTTCATACTGTTTTTGTCAGAATTTAACGTGCTGACGCTGCACGAAAAAGGATTTAATATTTAATTAAACAACAAGTTTTTCTGACACGATGAAGAATTATCACTTAAATTAGCAAATTTAAATAATTTTACTTAAAATAAACAAATTAGGTGCGGATTTTGTTTCCTTTTCTACCAAATTTTAATCTGATAATCTTAAAAAACTCAGGCGTAAAACACGCCTGAGTTTTTTAAGATTATCTATATTTATATTTATTTTTTCATCAATTTCCCTCTGTAAATTCCATCTTGAGTTTGAAGCTGAATAATGTACACTCCTTTTTGTAAAGCACTCACGTCTACATAGTTATTTTCACTTACTATATTTAACACTTTTGCGCCTCGCATATCGGTAATGATAATTTCATTCACTATCAACTCTTTTGGAAGATAAAATCCTTTGTCTGTGGGATTGGGAGAAATATTTATATTTTTATAATCTGTTTGATCCAACGCATCAGTTATGTCATAATTTACAGTTACATAAAATGCTGCGCCGCTTGGACCACATCCTGTATTAGCATCAGAAAAAACAATAACATTTTCGCCTTCTTTAAAGTATAATGGATTTTGAGTTTCAAAAGCAACATTCCCAAATTGAGTGATAGCTAAATCATTTTCAATTTCAGGCGTTATCGGATTACCATTTAGAAAAGCCCTGCCTCGATCATCAATGTTGGCTACTCCATTCAATTTAACGTGGGTGAAATTTTGAGGAAGTAAAAAGGATAATTTGAAATATCCGTTTTGACCATCGCTTGGTTTTATATTAATTACAGCTGTCCCTTCTGGAGATCCCGGAGGAATATTTGTCCAAGTACCGGCATCATTTACGTCTACTAATTGAAAGTTAAGAGATTCTATATCGGCAACCGAATTTAATGCTGATATCATTTCCTGAGATGTACATCCTGCTCCTGTTCCAGCTCCTAAAACACTTGCATCACTCTTTAACGTTATAATATTCATTCCTTCTTCTATTATATTTTGAAAGTCTTCCCATTGTATGGCATTTTGATATAGTGATTTGGAACCTTGTGGAACATATAATTTACAATCAACCACATTAATATATTTGAAAACACTATCTGAAGTTGATAAATCTACCGGATTAGCTGGTCTTGCATAAATTGATGTTAAACCGGAACAATTATAAAAGGCATATCCTTGTATTTCTGAAACACTTGCCGGAATAGTTATGGTACTTAGCCCGGTGCAATTCTCAAACGCCCATTCTCTGATGGTTGTCAATGAAGAAGGAAGAGTCATATTTGAAATCCCTTGACAATTGTAAAAAGCATCAACATCAACCGTATTTACCGTAGAAGGAATATTAAAACTACCCGATGTAAAACTCGGGCAATACATCAGAATAGTTTTATTTTTGTCATATAAAATCCCATTTTCGCTTGAATAATTTGCATTTGCAGTATTTACGTTTACATAAGCGTTTGTTCCAAGAAATGCAACAACACCAATATCTGTTACTGAAGCCGGAATATCTACATTACTTAAGGATGAGCATAGCTCAAATACAAACCCACCAATTGTTTTTAATCCCTCATTTAACATTATTTGATTTAATCCGGATTGATAAAAAGCAGCATATTTTATATCGGTAACAGACGATGGAATTTCAATTTGTGTCAATGAAGAACAATTGCGAAAAGCCAATGTATCAATAATATTCACAGACGAAGGGATATTTACAGAAGAAATTCCGGTACAACCATTCAATCCTGAACGTCCAATAGCTGTTAAGGAATTTGGTAGATTAATATTTCTTAGTATTGCTTTATTTACCAATCCGTTACGTGGAACTGTATTGGCAGGATACGTATAATTAGTTGTATTGTATGTCCCTTCTGTGCCTGTATAAGCCACAATATTTGTTCCTGAAATATCAATGGAAGTTAAAGCAGGCATATAATCGCGCATAGTTTTAAAATCGCGGGCATCTATATTTCCTGTTATTGTCAAGTTTGTTACAGTATTTAATTCATCTGAAGTTAGTGATGTTGAAAGTGTTCCAGCGGTAAGATTTAGTGTTTTATACACATTGTTTTTCTGTGAACGAAAGACAACGTCATCAATTTTAAGTGTAGATCCGATTGTTGACATTGAGACTGTATTCCAACTGGATGAAGAAAATTGTATGATTACAGAATCTGGTACAAACCATAAATCAAAAGGAATTTCAGCATATGTATAACCATTTGGAGAAGCATTTAATTCAGTATGCGCATACCATCCATCGTAACCACTATTTTTTTTCTTAAAGTATAAATCTACGGATGCAACATCATTACCTACCGGTATGTACTTGTAATAAAATTCCAACACATCTGATTGATTTGTAAATGGATAACCTCCCAATGGATAACAATTCCCATCGCAATTATCACCATAGTATCCATTCATTAATTGAGCGGATTGCGCTTTAGGTTGGTTATTTTCTTCCCCAAGGTATGTTTTCAATTCTACCGCATAAGTTCCTGTATGAGCGTCGGTTGTTTTTTTCATCTCATCGCCGCTCCCATAATTATTGTTATACCAATCGGTAAGATTATCAACCGTAACATCTGTCCATTGTTCAAAATCGCCATTCAAAAGTGTCGGTTGGGAAGTAACACCGGTAAAAGAAATTTTATCTAAAATTAATGTACTTCCTACCTGAGCTCCACTAAAACCACTGGATGCAAAAGCAATGATTACAGAATCTGGAGTAACTGTTAATGCAGGTGAAAAGGTAAAATTAAATGCAGTATAATCGGAATGTAAACCTCCTAAATTGTAAGTATAAGCGCCTACATTTTCACCGTTTTTACTGAATACAATAATTGCTAATCCTTGATCGCCCGAAGCAACATTGTATTTGTAATATCCCTGAATTCCTGTTGGTTTTTGATTATACTGAATTCCTCCGTGCCAAGTAGATGGATCTTGACCCTGGGGATCGTAATTCAGAAAAAAAGCCATACCTAATTCTGAGGTGGTTTGAAGTTGCACTCCATACGAACTTTGAAAACCTGCTGCTTTAGTCAGTGGAAAGATTCCTCCCTTTTCAATACCATCTTTATTTACATTAACAGAATAATTTGTGGGATAACTGTAGGTAGTTGTTGTCCAGTTTTCAAATCCTCCGTTTGGAACGGAATTCTGCGATTGGAGTACCAAAGCGCAAAATAAGAAAAAAAGTAAAATTATTTTTTTCATACTGTTTTTTGTCGGAGTTTTATGTGCTGACGCCGCACTTTATTAGTTGATTGGTATATTGATTAATAAGTTAAATGGCTTTAACTTTGACAAAGTTTTGAACTTTGTCAAAGTTCGGTAATCCTTTAATGATGGCAATAAATAATCATATCGCCTGTTATATCATTTCCACTCTCATCTTCTCCCATATTTACATCCAATACTTTAATTTCTACATTGGTAGAATTAAGTAAAAGAACAGTAGTTTCATCTGTTTGAGCTTGCCCATTTTCTGTGTAGGATAGAGTTAGTGTATCGTCTTTATAGACATACATTCCTATAGTAATAGTTCCATCATTCATCGCATTGGTCTCAAATGTACCATCGGCTTTGAAGGTCATATAAACTCCCAAGTCAGTATAGTCTTCTGTGTGTACTAATGTTCCTGCTTTTGAATAAAATTCAATTTTGTCTATTGTCCATTTATACTGTATTTTTGCATTCTCTTCCTCGTTATCATCTTTACAACCTGAAAAAGAAGTGATTGCAGCCATTAGAATAAAAGCCAAATAAATGATTTGTTTTTTCATACTGTTTTTGTCAGAGTTTAAGGTGCTGACGCCGCACTATTTTAGTTGATTGGTATATTGGTTAATAAGTTAAATGGTTTACTTGTTATTCCTTTTTGTTAGTTTTATCTTTGACGAAGTTTTAGATCTTGGCAAAGATTCAGACGGAGTTAATTAGTAGATTGTTCTGCAGGGTTTTCATCTGTTTTTTCTTGTTGTTTCTGTTCGCTATTTTCATTATCGGTTTGTTTTTCTTTTATTTTTTGATCTTGCACTTTTTTATTTTCTTTTTTTATTCTTCCAAAAGTGAAGATCATTCCTGCCTGTACATTAATATGGTTTGTTTTGGGGACATAACTATCGGCAAAAGAAACCGGGATGTAATCGCTTAATGCATAAATGCTCATACCGAGTATGTTAAAATTCAATCCCGCTCCTATACTTCCTGATTTAGCATTAAGTTGTGAATATGCAATGGAAGCATTGAGCGCATAAAACGGACGGAAATTAACAGAGCCCGTAAAAATTCCTTCGGAGTAATATGTGCTTTTTCTGTAATCGTATAATACGCCAAATCCGATTTTATTATCAAGAATAGCATATTCCACTCCTATTCTTGTATGCGATGTGAGTTTTGAAGTAGTTTTTGTATCTTTTTGAGAAAAACTAAAAGCATTTTTTAATGAATCGCCACCTGAGGCATTATCGTAATCATCATTTACTTTGAAAGATACATTCTGAAAATCGGTTTGAGTTTTTACAGTTCCTGTCCAATTATTTTTATTCCAACTTAAAGATCCTAAATCGGTTAAAGAAATAGACAATGTCAAATTTTCTAACGGTTTATAAACTGCGCCAAGATCAAAAGCTACGCCTGACCCGCAAGGTTTTGTAAAAAATTTGGAACTAAATTTGACTGAATCCATATTCGGAGAACCATCATCGCCTGCCGGAATTTCAAACGGTGTGTAAAATTGTAAAGCTCCCGCTCCCGTAAGTGTAGAGGATGAGTAATTTCCATTGAGATTTAATCTGCTAAAAGAAATATCGCCGTGCATTTGTCCCATTAAAAATTTCACTTTAGCGCCCACTGCTAAGTTAGGTAAGACTTCTCTTGTGTATCCGAGCGCAGGTTCCAAGTAAGTTGAAGCATCCATCGCCAATGAAGTCAAATCCAGATTTTTTGTTTCGTTTGTTTTTGGAAGACCTTCCAATAAAAGCCACAACAAATTATAAGGAACATTTGCAGATGAAATTATACGCTCTGAAACACCTACAGAGAAATAGTTTTTTTTCAACTTAAATCCCAAACTGAATATATTTAATTTACTTTCGGCATTGATGTAATTTTCAGATTTCAAGGAATTTAAAAAACTTTGCGAATCACCATTTTTGTTAAATGCGGTTCTCATTTCTCCGTTGATGGATTTTACAAAATCACTGGGCGCAAAAGAATTAGTCATTAATCCTACGTAATCACTTGAAAATAAAGTAATGTACACTTTTTGTGTAGGAACAAAACCCGGATTTAATTCATTTCGTATCGGAACGTTTTGCATAAAATACAAAATATCCGTTTGCGACGAAAGATTCTGCGAAAACAGCAACAAGCAAGCTATCGCGCAGGTAACAATGTTTTTAGTTTTCATTTGTATTCTGTTTTTAAAAATAAAGAAGCGTAAGAAAGCATCAAATTCGTTTTCAGGTCCCGATTGACCTTTTCAAAATAAGACACTTCTTACGCCCTTTTTATCAACTGTTCACCGTATTAAAAAGACATCGGATTTTGAAAACTCTTTGTTAAAANACTTCATTATCTTAACAAATATTGATACGCCAAATTTGAAATTTAAATGAATACAAATCAATCCTGAAATATTAGGATTTCGGATGGTAAAATATTAGGATGAAAACAGCCTGTGAAAGCAAATTTTGAGTTTCAGGTTTGAAGTTTGGAGTTTTTGCTAAAAACTAACAGCTAAAGAATAATTATGAGATCAATCCGTTTTTCATTGCAAAAACGATTACTTCAATAATGGTTTTGCAGCCGAGTTTTTGTTTGATATTTTCTTTGTGGCTTTCAACAGTAGTGATGTTGATATTGAGCTTATCTGCTATTTCTTTAGAAATGAATCCTTTGGAGAGCAACTCGATAATTGTTATTTCCCTTTCGCTTAAATTCCAAGGTTTGGGATGATGATTATTATTATTTTCGGTTATAAAATTCAACAAACTGATTTTTGGAATGGTTTCCCCAAGAAAAAATCCATTGCCTTTGATCGCTAAATTTATTACGGCATTAATCTCATCAATGGAAGTATCTTTTGCTATATAAGCTGAAACGCCCTTTTGAATGGCTTTTACAATAAAACTCACCTCTTTATGTTGCGAAAGAACTATAATTTTTACCGTTTTATTAATAGAGAAAATAGGTTCAACCAAGTCCAAACCATCGCTTTCGGTTTCGAGTGAAATATCAAGCAAAACCACATCGGATTGAGTTAATTCTTTACTCCCCAACACCTCTTTGCCACACTTGGCACAACCTGTTACGGAAACGCTCTTGTTTTCCGACAACAACCATTTTAATCCCGCTAAATGAATCTCAGAATCATCAATTAAAAATATTTTGATTAGATTTTCCATATATTTTATTCTAATCTTCCGAAAGGGGAAGGAGATTATAAATATGAAACTTTGTAGTTATTGAAAATTTATAAAGCGTCTAATTGTCTTGTTTCTTGACTCTTGATTCTTTTAAAATCGTAAAAGTAATGATAGTTTTCTGATTTTTAGTACTTTCGGCAAAAATTTTTCCATTGTTTTTCCAAACAAACTCCGCACAAAGTATTAAACCCAGTCCGGTACCTTTTTCTCCATTGGTTCCATCTTTTCTGAGTTTGTTTTCTATTTTGAACAGTTTATCCAATTCACTTTGTTCCATCCCAATTCCAAAATCAGTTACGCTTATTTCAACTTCATCTGTTTTTTCTTCGGTAGAAATAATGATTTCTCCTTTTTCAAAGGAATACTTTAAAGCATTACTCAACAAATTGCGCAAAACGGTTTCCATCATATTTCGGTCGGCAAAAACATTCATCGGCTTACAAGCAATTGATTTTATGTTTATTTTCTTTAATTCAGCATCAGATTTCACTTGCTCTATAGCGCTTTGGATCATTTCACAAACTTCAAAAACAATAGGTTTGGCGGGAAAATCTTGTTGTTGCGAAATAGCCCAAAAAAGAAGTTTTTCAATCAGTTGATTGTTGTTTTTTGCCGTTTCAGAAAGCATTCGTAAAAAGTCTGCTGCTTGTGTTTTGTCTAATTTTTCAAAGTTCTGATACAGTAAATCTGCCATTTGGCTCATTGAACGGGACGGATTGCGCAAATCGTGCGAAATAATGGAAAAAAACTTGTCTTTGGTATCCAATGCTTTTTGGAGGTTTGACTCTGATTCTGTTAGTTTTGAATTAGTTTCCTGTAATTCTGCCGTCCGTTGTTTTACGGTAGTTTCCAAGCGTAAATTTTCTGTTTGTAATTTTCTTTCACGACGCCTGATAATTATATAAACCGCAAAGATCATCGCTCCCAAACATAACAGAACAAACCACCACGAAACAAACCAAGGTGTTTTCACGCGAATGAAAATTTCGGTGGGTTTTCCGTTGAATTCGCCAAAAGGATTAGAACTTTCAGCAAAAAAAGTATAATTTCCCCATCGCAAATTCGTATATTTCGCTTTACGAACGGAAGCATCCGAATAAATCCAATCTTTGTCAAATCCTTTCAGCTTATATCTGTACTTCAACGCTTTTGCATAAGCATAATCGGAAGAAGTAAAATTCACCGTAAATGAATTATCGGCAAATTTCAATGTGATTTTTTGCAGGTTTTCAACATTTGTAAACCGCAGACTATCATTCACTTTGAAATCGTATAAAACAGTTGAGAAAGCATTTCGTTTTTTAGATAAACTATCGGGATTGAATACGAGAAAGCCATTATAACCACCAAAAGCGAGATTTCCGTTTTTCAAAACACACGAAGCTGCGGAGAATTCATCATCGGCAAGTCCGTTTGTGCGATAAAAATTGTGAGATGTTTTTGTATCGAAATTAAAACAACAAAGCCCTTTGATTGTACTTATCCACAGATTTCCACTTCCATCTTCCTGAATGGACATTATGTTGTTATCGGGCAGACCGTTTTCTGTTGTAAAATGTATAAATTTATTTTTACTTTCATCAAAAAAATTCAATCCTCTGTCGGTTCCTATCCAAATTCGTCCTTTTTTGTCCTGATGAAGACACGCGATATTGTTCGATGAAATTCCTGTACCGTCCCACTCGTGATAACTGTAATGTGTGATTTTTTCGGTAACGGCATCTATTCTATTTAAACCTTTATCGGTTGTTCCGTACCAAAGATTTCCCTTTTTATCCTGAATAAGACAACTTCCCAGGCGGGACGAAATACAATCATCGTCGGGTTCGCTTAAGTCAATAAACCGACCGTTTTTTGTTTCATACTTGCAGAAACCTTTTTCAGTCGAAATCCAAATATTATTTTCAAAATCTTCACCTATTGCCTTTATGTGATTGTGTATCAGCGCATATTTATTCTTTGAATTTGCCGTAAAAAACACAAGTTGTTTATTTTTCAGCTTTATCATTACTAATCCGTTGTTTGTACCCACCCAAAGTTGATTTCGGCTATCAATAAAAATATCGGTAATAGTAGAACCTAATATTCCTTTCTCATTAAAATAATATCGTTCTCTTTCTTTTCCCTGAAATATTTTTATCAATCCCTCTTTACATCCTACCCAAATATTCCCGTTTTTTTCTTCTATAATTTTTACTACTTCCGACAATTGAATATTGTCTTTAAAGTGTGATTTTTCCAATTGTCTGCAAGTACTGTTGTTCGTGTTAAAAATCCAAATTCCATTATTTGCTCCAATCCAAATTGTATTTCCTATTTTGTGTAAATAATTGTATTTATCTATTCCTTTGAAAGTAAGACGTTCAATTTTCCCCGTATTTACCTGCATTTGATAAAAATCATTCCCATTAGAAAACCAAAGTATCCGGTAATCATCGCTGAAAGTCATCAAATCGCTTGAGTTATCATTTCCGCTGTTCTTGGATGTTTGAAAAGGATATATTTCGGTTTTTAAATCCGAGATGCACATTTTAACTATCGCATTCATTCCAACCAACCAAATATTTCCGGCGTTGTCCAACTCAAATGATTTAACGCTAAAATCTGTCGGTAAATTTGTCAAGTCGCATTTCAGATAGGGATAATAACGTTGATGAGTATCATAATTTGGGATATTTTTGGGCAATTTTGTACCAATCCGGTGATATTTGTTGTTGCTAAAATCATAATAACTGACACATTCACCTACACACATCCAAAATCTGTTATGTTTTTTGTCAAATTGTATTTTTTTTACGCCGGTTCTTAAATTACGCGTTGTGTAAAAATGCTTTCCGTCAAAACGTTCCTTATCTCTGTCAAACAGATTAAGTCCAAGCGCTTCCCAAGTTACTGCCCACAGGTGTTCTTTATCGTCTTCCAAAAATTGTTTGTACCAATTTCCTCCTGCCGGATCTTGAACATACATCATAAGTACTCTCGGAGCGGTAAATCCTTGTAAAGCGTAACGTTTTATTTTCTTACTATGTTTATCGTAACAATTAAATCCGGTATTGGAATAAATTCCGATGTAAATTTTATCTCTGCTATCTTGAAAAACAGTTGTTACAGCATTTTCATTAGCAGAAGAAAAAGCAAGCGGAGCTGTTCTAAAAGATTGATAATTTTTAAAAATACTTTCAGAAGAACGATTTTTATCGGTACATTTTATCAGTCCGCGCAGGAAATAATCTTTTAGATTTTCACGTTCACGCAAAAAAGTTTTTTCATCTATTTTTTGATTTAAGATATTGTATTTGATATTTCCAAATGCCTCGTTAATAAAAGAAACCGTATCCACGCCGTTTTCTTCCGTTCCTACCCAGAGTAAACTGTCTTTATCCTGCATTAAAGCTGATATGTGATTGGACGACAGACTTTTATCATTATCAAACAGTTGACGGTAATGACGGAAAAAATTCCATTTTTCGGAATACAAGCCAATTCCGTGATTTGTTCCCAACCAGATATTTTCATCTTTATCCTTGTAAACAAAATAAACCGTGTTGGAAGGAATGGAAAAATTATTCTGCGGTTGATTAAAAAATGTTTTCATCGTCTTGTTTTTCAAATCAATAAGCTGTAAACCCTCGTAACCTCCAGCCCAAATTCTGTCTTTTTTATCAATCACCGCCCGGCAAGGATTTCCGGGAAGTTTTAAACCTTCAATCTTTTCAAAAACATTCCTGTTTTTATTGTAAACAGCCACTGCTTTTTCATAAGAAAAACCTATAATTTTTCCATCGGAAGTTTCCACATACGAATTTATATCCTGAAATCCTACTCCAACTACCGGAATGTCATTTATTACCTGATTTAGATTTCCATTTACAATTTTGAACGGCATAAAGCATCTTCCTCCAATCCAAACATTGTTTTTCGTATCTTTTAAAATTTGGTGATAATAATAATCGCCTTCAAATTCGCCGATTTTATGAGAAAGGTGAGTGAATTTATTTTCTTGAATATCAAATCTGTCACACGCTGCTCCATGTGTTTCAATCCATAAAAATCCATCATTATCGGCAAGCAATGCCTTGATGTAATCGTTGGTAATACTTTGATTTTTTTCGCTGTGGAAATAACGAATAAAAGAGTTTGTTTTGCGGTCGTAACGGTTGAGCCCGTTTTGCGTTCCTACCCAAAGATTGCCGTATTTATCTAATTCAACGCAAGTTATAAAACTATTGGAAAGTGATTGAGGATTATTTGATTCGTGTTTGTATACAGTAAAATTATATCCGTCAAAACGATTTAGTCCATCCATTGTAGCAAACCACATCATTCCGTTATAATCCTGTACTATTCCCAAAACGGAATTATTACTTAAACCATCGGTAGTAGAAAAATTTTGAAAACGTGTATAATAATCATTTTTTACCTGAAATGAAGACGTATTTTGTGCATTCAAAAGTTGAAGAAAGCCAAATAAACACCAAAAAAAAGATGTTGGTCTTTTCATGAAAAATTATTGATATTTAACACAAAAATACATTGTTTTTTTAATTAACGCATAAAAGTGTCAATAAAATTTGATTTTTAAAAACAAAAAGTTCAACCAACACCTTGATTGAACTTTTCTTTTGGGTTTATAACTTCAAATGAAAGCTATATTTTTATTTTTACAACCAGTTTTCTTATATTTCCTTCTCCTATCAGCGGTGCATGTGCATCTTCCGGATATAATACAATAAATTCTCCCGGATGAATTTGAATGAAATTGGTTGGTTTATCATTAAAAAACAGAATATCTTTTTCTTTGTTGTAAGGAGTTTTAATTGTTTTACAATCCGCAGTGGGTTTAATTCCTATCGTTTCAGGAACATCCAATGGAATTTGAATATCCAAATAATCTTTATGCGCCTCTAAAGCTCGTTCTTCTGCGGGATAGAGTTGAGAATCTACATTATTGATAAACAAGTTATCGCCATCCAATTCAATTCTGCCAAGAGGAGTTTTTAATAAATCATTTTCTTTCAAATAATCAAATAACATTTTAAATTGCGGATGCAAACTTTCAATGCACGCACTTTCAGTTAATGTTGAATAAATCATATTTTAGAAATTAAGAATGTTAGAAATTCAAAAGACAAAAATAACGATTTCATACAACCGACAAAAGAAATTAATAACTTGTTTTCTGAAAATTACATTTTTTTATACTCTACAAAAGCTTCTATCGCTTCGTAAGCCGCTAATCCTAATTCGTTATACATTTTAGCGGTAGCTTGATTCCGTTCTTCTGCCCGCTGCCAAAAAAGACGCTCATCGTTTCCCATAAACGGTGCACTTTCCATTTGCGACTGATGTTTAAGAATGGAATTTCGTTTTTTACGCAATTCCTCCGGACTAATCGGCACAGCCATTTCAATGTGGTCAATTTCCCATTCAGCCCACGCACCTCGATACATCCAAACGCGACAATCTTTCATCCATTCTTCGTTTATAAGCTCATGAATAGCGCCCAAAACTGCATCCAAACAAATTTTATGCGTTCCGTGCGGGTCTGCTAAATCTCCCGCCACAAAAATTTGATGTGGTTCAACTTCCTGCAATAAATTCATAATAATACGAACATCTTTTTCTGAAATATCGCCTTTTTTAATCTTTCCTGTTTCATAAAAAGGTAAATCCAAATGATGAACTCTTTCAATAGGAACGCCATTATAACGACAAGCAGCTCTCGCTTCTTCTCTTCGTATCCATCCTTTTAAATACAGAACATCAGGTGTATCGCTATCTCCGGTTTTCTTTTCTTCTTTCAAAAAACGGAGCATGGTTTCATATTTTTGTTTCAACACATTATCAGCCGGGTCAAAACGTTCCAATACATTCTTCATCAGTCCCAAATAACGAATAGCTTCATCATCGCCCACTGCAATGTTCCCCGATGTTTCATATGCCACGTGAACAATATGTCCCTGATCTACAAGCCGTTGAAACGTTCCTCCCATCGAAATCACATCATCGTCGGGATGCGGACTAAAAATAATTACCCGTTTTGGATATGGTAACGCCCGTTCAGGTCGGTTGCTATCATCTGCATTCGGTTTTCCTCCGGGCCAACCTGTAATTGTCCGTTGTAAATCATTAAAAATCTTTATATTAACATTATAAGCAGAGCCATAAAGCGCTAACAATTCATCCAAACCGTATTTATTATAATCTTTATTTGTCAATTTTAATATTGGTTTTTTTGTTTGATTACATAACCACACAATAGCACGACGTATCAATTTATCTGTCCATTCGCAAGATCCAACTAACCACGGGTGGCTGATGCGAGTAAGAAATTGTGAGGAGCTTAAATCGAGTATGGCGTGTGCATTTTTATGTAATTGCAAAAAAGAAGCAGGAACACTGTCATTCGCTTGTCCTTCAATAATTTCTTTGAGAATTTTTGCTTTATTTTCGCCCCAGGCAATAAGAATTACTTTTTTTGCAGAAAGAATGGTTGCAAGCCCCATCGTAATAGCACTTACGGGAACTTCTGCCGCACGTATGTAAAATTGACTTAAATCTGAACGCGACTGCGCATCTAAAAGCATCAAACGTGTAGTAGAACTTGTTTGCGAGCCCTGTTCATTATAAGCTAAATTTCCAACCTGTCCGATAGTGCCGATTACCAAATCCAAACCTCCAAGTTCCTCTATTTTCTGTTCATAATTCTGACAAAATTCCAGCACTTCGTTCCGTTTTATGTTTTCGTCCGGAGTGAAGAAATGATTTTCAGGTAAATCAACTTTACTTATCAAGTATTCACGGATTATTTTTGCGTTGGAGTGACGATTTTTTTCCACCGGATAAAATTCCGACACGTTAAAAACATATACATTCTTAAACGACAATCCCTCTTTTGTATGCAATCGCACTAACTCTGCATATAAATTCAGGGGTGAAGAACCGCCCGGCAATCCCAGCACACACGATTGATTTTTCTTTTGTTTCTCACGTATTAATGCAGCGACTTCATTGGCGGCAGCCAGCGCTCCTTTTTTTTCAGTCTCGTAAATATCGGTGCGAAGTTTTTCATAACGGGTTTGCCTTGTAGCTTCCAGAGCGTCGCTTGGACGAAAATACCTTGTGGGAATACGTTCCAACGTTATTTTTGAGCTTAAATCGAAAATCATAATGTAGTTTAATTAATGGTTTTTATAGTAAAATATGCAGATGTGTCGAACAGTTTTTAAATCAAATTCTTAATTGCTACAAAATTAATAAAATTATTTATTTACAAGAAGAAAAAAGATGATAATCTGTGATTTCAAAAAATTTTCATTTCTTAAATGCTGCTATTTTGTATCTTTACAAAAATTTTTCAATTAAAGATTTATGCTCCTCATTCAAAATCTACATTGCATTCCTCTTTCTTTTAAAGGAAAAAATATAAAAATCCCATTGGAAAAGTCATTGGAAGGAAAATTCCTTCATTCGTGTTTTGTGCTTTCATCAGAAGAAGATTGTGTGATTTTTAGTCCGTATAAAAACGAGATGCTGACACAATTATTTGATAATGAACATCTTCACTTTTTTCTTTCCTTGAACGATGAAACAAAAAAACATGAAATAAACAATGCATTTTTCAGCATAAAAAACTATAATGTAAAGTTTTCACCATTCAAAATAAATAAAGAAATAGACACCGAAAAATCGTTTTTCTTCTCAGAATCTACGTTTGAAAATGCCGGTGCAAACACATCGCTTTATTTTACGTGGGGAGAAAAAGAAAAAAAATATTTCGACAAAAAAATATCGGAACAAGCAGAATTTCAATTGACTAAAAATGCAAATACCGTTACTTTTTTAAATGAGTTTGTAAACAGTGAACTTTTAAAAGGAAAGAAAATTAAAAAAATCGGTTGTAAAATCAATGAATCATATTCACCTGCTTATTTGGATATTATCTGCAAAGACGGACGAAAAATGGAATACATTCCTGCCTCTCTTTTGCAACTTCCGGATGAATTTGAAATTTTCTTCGACAATATCGAAATTGATTTGGAAAAGTCGCGTTTTTTAATTCCCACGTTTAACGAAAAAGAATACAAATACGAGATTCGTTTCGGGTGGTAAAAACAAAAAACTCACCAAAATTCATTGATGAGTTTTTTTTGTGCGGCTGAAGGGATTTTCAACGCGCCCTTATAATAGTGATAATCAATTATTAATATTCGGTCTATTTCGTCTGCTTTATTTTTTAAGTCTGTTTAAGTCTGTTTTTTATAAAAATAAATATATTTTAATTATATAATTACTTGTTTTTTATCACACGAATATCCTGTAACATTTTTTTCTGTTACTGTTTTAGTTGGAGTCCAATCATTTGAATTTGTTGGATTATCATTTGTTCGTGAAATATTTAATTTCAAAGAACCAGCAGGACATTCTATTTCTCTCTGTTCTTTTGCTTGCATTGTTATTGTATATTTCAATTCAACAAACTCTACTTCGCACGATTTTTCGCTACCGTTTATAATCTGAAGTAGAAATGTATTATTCGTTTCACATTTTTTATTACATCCAAATAGTGCTAAAAAAGCAATTAGTATTAAAATTCCCTTTTTCATAGTTCTTTATTATTAATAGTTTTTTGTTCTTTGGAATTTTGTATTTTAGTTATTTTAGTTTCAATAATTGTTGTTGTATTTTCTTTTTTCTTTTGATAATTTTTCTTCCTTATTTCTCTTCGTTTTTCCTTTTCAGCTTCTATCTCATTTTCTCTTTTATTTTTAAAATAAATGAAAATAGCAATTCCTAAAATAGTAAGTCCAAAAACAGATCCAAATAACCAATTAATAAAACCACTTAAATCATTTGCAATATTTTCCATGTTTATACAGGTTTTTTAATTAATTCATATTAATACTTTTTAGGTTCAGAAGCAATTCCATAACCGCTCCTTTTTTCTTTCATTAGAGTAATTATTTCTTCTTTATCTTCCAAACGTTTATTTAAATATTGCACTTCCTTTTCTAACATTTCTATCTGTTTATTTTGATTTTTAGGAGTATTTTGTAATAAACCAAATGTACCATCCTCAAAAAATTGCGCAGGAGATATTCGCAGTTTTTCGCAAATTAATTTTAATTTTCTTAATTCTATTGTCTGATTATCAATAGAAAATTGTAATCCTTGACGAGTCATGTCTACAGCAAGACATAAATCTTTTATTAAAACCCCTTTTGTTTTTGATAACTCTGATAATTGACTGTAATTCATACCGTTATTAAATATTTGAACGTTTTTAATTATTTTTAACAGCTAATGTATTGACTTTTTATGTCAAATACATTAGCTTTGTATCGTTCAATTCTGAACAAATATAACAATTATAAATAAATCAACAACAATTAAACCAAAAAAGTATGGATGCAAAAAAACAAATTCCCGAAGTATCAAATCATTTTAAAGATTTTCTGGACGCTCTTATAGTGTCGGAGTATAACGGCATACGCCGGAAAATTATAAACAAATGTAAAATCAACGATCAGATTTTCCGTAATTGGAAAAACGGCATTACTGCCGTCCCTGAGTTGGCAAAGCCAATTATCAATGAAATAGCCGGTTATGAAGTTTTTGAAATTTTAGAAAACTGATTATGAAAAGCTATACCACACTCACCGCGCCAAACGGCAAGGAAATACGTTTTGCGTTCCGCCTAAACCGTTTTTTGGTTGTGATGACCAACTTCAATCCTTTTGAATTTAAATCATTTGCTGAGGCATACATGCTCTCTATTGAGGGGTTTGAAACTCTGGACGGATTGGGAGTTTACGGCGATAATAGCGGTTATTACATATTCCGCCTTAAAGTAGGTTATGACAGAGACGCCATTATAGACGGCATAGATCAAGAATTTCAAAAATATTTTACAGATAATATAAATAAAAAATGAAAGAATTTAAATTAAGAATTGAATATCAAAGAGGTACACAAAATGATAATAAACATGTCGAGATATTCAGAGGAGTAAAAACGATTGAAAGAGCGAGAAAAATAATAGCAAATCGAACGAATATCAATCGAGCCGTATATAGAGCGGAATATTATCATAATCCGCTATGCATTGTAGGAACTCCTAATAAACGTAATGGTGAAATAAGATATTAAAACATCAAAATTAAACACTATGCTATACAAAAAAGGATGCGGCTACGCTATAAGACGCGCGCCTCAAAACTCAATACGCCATCAATGGCAAGGAAATGTTTGTGCCCGGTGCGGCATTAACCGAATACACATTACAGGTTCGGCTCTTACGCACTATTACTACAAAGGAAAATATTTAGGAAACCGTGCGCCAAATTGTTTTCAATCAACTAATTTATAAACTATGAGCTACCAAATTTCACCCGACCAAAATACGATTACCATTAACGGGAATATTTATGAATTTATAGAAAAAAATCCTTTGTTTCCCTGCGATAAATGCGCATTTGATGGAGTTGACTATTATAAAAGTTGTGATATAGCTCCTTGCTATCCGGCAAGAAGAAAAGATCAAAAAAACGGAATTTTCAAACTTAAAAAATAAGATAGGAGCAAATGAAAAACCACAATCAAACTTTAGAAATAGAAAAATTAATTGAAAAGCAATTAGACTGGTTACAAGAGGAAATTGACAATACAAATTATAAATCGACAAAGTATATTAATGATATTGATAAGTTAGTTGAACTTAGAAATTATATCGAGAATTTACACAAAGAAAAACATCTTCTTGAACAATTGCAAAATTTATATGAGAGCATTTATATTAATATATCAAATAAATGACACACGTAAGGAATTAACTAAATGAAAACCCCAATCACATATTACGGAGGTAAACAACGGAACTTGTTTGAAACCGAAATTGAAAATGAAGCAATTAAACGTATAATTAAATTTTCGTTGATTGCTAAATCAATGAATTTTGATGTTTGCTTAGGTTTTTCAGGCGGTAAAGATAGTCAGGTTATTTATGATCTTTGTTGTCGGTCTGGAATAGATTTTAAAGCATATTTCAATCACTCTTTTGAAAGTAGTATTACATTACAATTTATAAAAGAACATTATCCTAATGTCATTTGGCGCCACGACCATAAGTTTGGATTTATAGAAAATATCTGGAAAAATCATTCCGGGTTACTCCCAACTATTCAAAGAGCTTATTGTTGCTCTGATTATAAACATAATTCTAAATATGTAGATAAATGTAGTATTGTCGGAGTTAGAAAAATTGAAAGTCAAAGTAGAAAAATGCGTACTACGATTGAAGTGAAGAATAAAACTATTTTGAAAAAAAATAAAGTTTTGTTTAATTCTTATTTTGAAGAAAACTGCCAATCAATTGGAACACAAAGCATTATTCAATTGAAGCCGATTATTGATTGGACGGATGATGATGTTTGGAACTATTTGAAGAAGTATAAACTTCCTATAAATCCTGAATATAAAAAAACTAAAAGAGTTGGATGTGTCGTTTGTCCGAAAGCAAATTTTAATAGTAATTATTATGGGCTGATCGAAAATCCGAAATTGATAGATGCTTTTATAAGAGCTAAAGAAAAAGGAAAATATATTGACTGGTATATTTCTGGAGATAAAAAGGATTATTCAAATGATAAATGCTATTATATATGTCGATGGCTTAATCATTCTTTTATGCCTTTTACTAAATCACAAGAAGCTAAATATACTGAAGTAAAAAACGCATACAACAAAATTAAATCTACCTACTACAAACTACAAACTAAATGAAAACCCCAATAACATATTACGGAGGTAAACAACGCCTTGCGGATACCATTGTTTCTATTATACCGGCGCACAAAATTTATTGTGAACCCTACTTTGGAGGCGGGGCGGTTTTCTTCAGGAAAGAACCAAGCTGGCTCGAAGTAATTAACGACAAAAACGATAACTTAATTAATTTTTATAAAGAAGTACAAACCAATTTCGAGCAGCTTAAAATACTGGTAGATAATTCACTTTGCAGTGAAAGCGATTTTTTTCAAGCCAAAGAAATATATTACGGACGGACAGAAAGCGATTCGATTAAAAAAGCGTGGGCAATTTGGTATATTCTTAATCTTTCTTTTTCCGGATCGGTTTACGGTAGCTGGAAAAAAGATAACGGAAGTAATGGAAGCCACGTTGGAATATACTTTCAGAACAAAAGAGAAAGTTTCCGGATCGGATTAAAACATCGTTTGCAGCGTGTTCAAATAAGTTGTAGAGATGCAATAGATGTTATCCAAGGGCGGGATTCCAAAGAAACATTCTTTTATCTCGATCCGCCTTATCCGGGACAATATCAACAACATTATAGCGGATTTACTCATAAGAATTTATATGAGTTATTACAAGTACTTTCCAATATAAAAGGCAAATTCATTCTATCAAACTACAATAGTCAAACGCTGAAATATCATATAATTAAATACGGTTGGAGATACGAAACGGTTAAAATGAGGTTGTCTGTAAATTCATACAATGAAAATGAAGAAGTTAAATATCGAAATGAAATCCTTGTAATGAATTTTGAACCCAAAAGAAACTTATTTGAGTTATGAGCAGTTTAGAATATTTTTTAGACAAAGTAATTGAATTAATTCAAGAAACGAAAGATAATAAAAAAAACGATGGTAAAACAATTATCATCGTAAAAGGTAAAATCGATAAAGATATTTTATCTAAAATTATCAAAGAAGAAAAGTTAAACCCTGAAGATGTTGTAATAGTAAACAATATCACGGATTGAAAAACATCCCAAAAAATAAACGCTAAATGAGCAACGACAATACAAAATCCTATCTTCAAACCCGCGTGTTTGATTTGATGAAAATTACACCCGAACAAAACAAGGTGAAAGTAACGGTTGAAGATGCGGAAGGCACGGACAGAACCGTAACAATGGATATATTTTCGAGTGATGATAAAGACAACATTGATATACTCGTTTACACCATTGACCGCAAACTGATTATTTACGATCATCCGGACGCAAACCCGGAACATCCAAATATCAATAACAACCGGGATAGGTATTTTAAGATTAAACGCCTCAAAGAACCAAAAGGCGATATGAAATATATGATGCCAAAAGGCGTGGGAACATATCCTTTCTTTGCGCCCGGTTTGGTAGAAAAATACGAAAAAGCAGAACAAATAAAAACGCTCGTACTCACAGAGGGTTATTTTAAGGCGTTTACAGCTTCCATTCACGGTTGGGATATTGTAGGACTTTCGAGCATCACTCATTACGCTGACACCAAAACAAAAGCTATTCATCCCGATATTGCAAAGATTATTCTTAAATGCAAGGTTGAAAACGTGGTGATGCTGTACGATGGTGATTGTTTGAATATAAGTACAAAAGCATTGGAAGCCGGTGAGGATTTGGCAAAACGCCCGAATAGTTTCCTTTCATCAATGCTTAAAGTGCGTGAATTGCTTACCGATTACGATGTAAAGATATACTTCGCGCACGTGCTTTCGGAAAATATAAACAACGCCCCGAAAGGACTTGATGATGTACTAATCGAGTGCGCCGGAAAGGAAAAAGAAATTTTGGAAGATATGTTGATGCTTGGCACACCGGGACAGTATTTTTATCGGCTCAATGTTTCCAGCTTCCAAAAGAAACTGCAACCGTATTTCAATCTCAAAAACGCCGATCAGTTTTATTCCGCGTGGGGTGATATTATCAAAGACAGGGAATTTTCATATTTTGGCACCAGGTATAAAGCCGATACCAAAACCGGAAAACTTATAAAAACGGTACCGAAAGAAGCGAAAAACTTTATGCGCGTAGGTGATGATTATTACGAACTGGTAGAAGTTCCTACTATTTACGAAGATACCGAAACCAAACTTTTCAAACGTGCTAAATCCACAATTAAGGATGATTTCGGGGTAGATATTTTTAAGAATATCCCCAAATATAAGGCGTTTACAAATATGCCTTCACACACCAATTTTCAACAGGTAATAAATAATTGTTACAACAAATACGCGCCGTTTACGCACGAAGTACAAGAGGGTGATTGGAGTACAACAAAATATTTTCTTGAACACATTTTCGGGGAGCAATACGAATTCGGTTTGGACTACATTCAAATTTTATATCAATATCCAACGCAGGTCCTTCCGATACTTTGTTTAGTATCAAAGGAAAACAAAACCGGAAAAACAACTTTCCTTGACTTCCTGAAAATAATTTTCGGTGAAAATGCCTGTAAGGTAGGTAATGCGGAACTATCAAACGAGTTTAACGCCTACACGGCAACACGCTTGATAGTAGGAGTGGATGAAACGTTTTTGGAGAAAAAAACAACCATTGAAAAAATTAAAATGCTTTCAACCAGTAACCGTGTGGCAATGCAGCGTAAAGGAGTTGATCACGAGGAAATGTGGCATTTTGCAAAGTATATTTTAGTTTCAAACAATGAGGATAATTTTATTTACGCCAGTGATGAAGATGTACGTTACTGGGTGCGAAAAGTTCCTGTCATTCAAAAAGAAGTCCCGGACATACTTAGCACATTGCACACCGAAGTACCGGCTTTTTTATTCTTTCTCAATAATAGGAAAATATCGGTGAAGAAAACAGGGCGCGCCTGGTTTGAACCGAAGCTGCTCGAAACGGAAGCGTTGCGTCGTTTACGCATAGCAAGCAAACCAACTATTGAAAAGGAAATTACAGAAATGCTTCGCGGAATGTTTTCAGCGTTTGCCGTCCCGGAAATAAGAATGACAACGGACGATATAAAAGAACGCATCAATAAAAAGAACATTGAAAACAGCTATATCAATCACATTGTAACCGACAATATGAGCGTTAAGAAATCGGATAAAGTAGTCCGTTATAAAATTCCCGCGTGGGTGATTAATCCTTTAGATACAGAAGAATATATAAAAGGAGATGAGAGTAAAAAACCAGGACGTCCTTTTATTTTTGAAGTGGAAAAATTCCTTTCACCTGAAGAAATTAAAAACCTGTCTATTGAAAAACCGGATCAGCAAAAGGACGTTGATCCGGGTGAAAAACAAGGAGATTTACCTTTTTAATTACTGATAACGTGATGCATCTATGCGTTCGTATGACAATAGGACGCTGATGTATAGCTGTTAATTAACAACTAAATTTAATACGAATATGAATAAAGAAATTTTACAAAAAGCAATTGATAAGTGGGGCAAAGAAACCCAAATAAATAAAATACAGGAGGAAGCATTGGAACTTGCACTTGTATTGAACCAAATAAAATGCCCCACTAAAAATGTGGAGCAAATGGAAGCTAATTTATATGATGAATTGGCGGATATGAAAATAATGATGGCACAAGCTGAAATGCTTTTTGATGCCGACAAAATAAATGAGCGAGTAAAATTTAAACTCGATAAACTTCAATCGAAGTACCTATCGTAATGATTACTGATAACATATTAATAACCGTAGTCCAAAGATTACGGTTATTTTTTGTTATCAGTAGTTTGTAACTATTGTAACGTATATCCTGCAGGAAGTATATTTCTGTAGGATTTTTTTTTTGGATATTCCCTAGTGGGAAATGTTTTAATTTTTTATTTTTTATAAAGGAGTTGTTTTTATTGTTACATTTGTTACAAATAATAAAAACATACATTTAATACATTGATATACAATAAAATAAAGTTGTAACAAAATTCAAATAATTTGTTACAACTTTGTTACAAATGTTACCTGCTTGTTACATTTGTTACACCTTTGTTACAACGTAACTTATTGATTATCATAGAATGTAACAACTGTAACAAATGTAACAACAAAAAATTAATTGTGTGTATTTTCTATTTTTCTCATAAAATCACATTCAAAATTATACATTCCATTCCGTTACACTTTTCAAATAAAAATAAGTTTTCACCCGTACAGCTGGATAAATACATTTCTTCACTGCGTTTCAAAATAAACTTATAGGTTAATTTTTGATTTCGACCTTAAACACATTTTTATTTTCACGCTTACATTCCATTCTATTTTATAATTTTGAAAAAGATTTTATTTCGAGAAGCGGTATAAAACCGGTTTATTTCTTACGCAAAATAGTTGGGTTTTGCTCCAAAAACAAACCAATTTTATATAAAATAAAGACAACATGCATGTCGTCTCTATACATCGTTATATATGCAGCTATTTTGTAATTGTTTTGCAACTGTTATGCGGAAAAAACATTTTTAATAAAAATCAATTAATATTTTGAATTTCAAAAACTTATTACTACATTTGCAAAATGTATTAATTTTTTATGTAAAATACATTAACCCTATTCTGCATATTTTATTCAGTTATTTTATAATTATGGGAAATTTTGTAGAAGCCACAATAAAGGAAATAAAAAATATTTACAAAGACGGTTCCGCTCCATCCGATTCCACCATATCTCGTCGAATAGATCTCGCACGTTCGGCACTGGGGAAAAAAGAACATCAAATTATATCCCTGCAGGAATATTGTAATTATTTTAGTATTCGATATTCCGAATAATAACCTTTCAAAAATTATCATTTTTTTCAAAATCCATAAAAATTTTCAATCCTTGCAAATCTTGCAGGGATTTTTTTTTATGCACATATATTTGCTGTCCATGTTTTTAATAGTTATATATAAAAAAAATAAAATGAGAAAATGAATTATTTGCCTCTATTAATCATAGGCGGTTATTTAGCTTATAAATACCTGCCTACCGGAATAGCTTTAATCAACTTAAGTTATTCCTTTATTTCTTTTGGGCTGGATAAAATAGAGGCTGACAGCTTAACGGCTCATCTTATTTTACAGGTAAAAAATAATTCCGGCAAATCTATATTATTTCAAAACATCACTTCCAAACTATCGTTAAACGGCATTCATATCGGCGATATTGAAGATAATTATTTGGCTCCTATCGGCGCGAAAAGTTCACAGCTTATCCGTGTGAATTTTACAATAAATAAATCGAATATAGGCGATGAAATTTGGAATATGATAATTAACCAACAAACCGATTTTAATTTTAATATGTCCGGAACAGTTAAAGCGAATGATACAGTATTTCCATTTTCTGCCACATGGACGATGAACGACCTTGTTAATCCGACTAATGCAAGAACAGAAGTAAGTGGAATAGGTAAAAGAATAGAAACTTATTATGGACATACAAATATTCCGGAAGTTGATCACACGTTAAGAAAACCTAATAAGGATGAATTTTATAAATTGGTAGTAACACCTACATCTCTTAGACAATCATTTTCAGGAAGATCTAAAAAAGAACTTTTAGAGCAATTGTTTGAATCTAAACTATCTCCTGAAAGTATTGAATGGTTTATTATTGATAGTGATTTTAACAATGTTAAAACAGCTAATAAATAAAATCGAATTTGATTGCTAAAAATACAAATACGCTTATAAACGCTCACGGCAAAACCAAAGACATTGCTGAAACGGTAATAAGTGTTTACAATAAAGATTGGCGTTCGGTGTGCGAACTGGCGCAAACATTTAAGGCTGACAGCGTTATAGAAACTTGCCGAAATATTTTTGATTACGTAATTGAACAAGTTCAATATAACGAGGACCCTTCGGGAGTTCAGTGGGTAAAATCCCCTGCAAGATTAAATGCCGACAGATCCGGCGACTGTAAAAGCATGTCACTCTTTATTTGCTCCTGTTTAAGATGTTTGAATATACCTCACTTTTTCCGTTTTGTGAGTTTTAGCAGCCGCAAAGAAGCGACACATGTTTACGCGGTAGCGATTGATGAAAACGGAAACGAAATTTATATAGATCCGGTTATTAGACCGATCCAGTTTAACAAACAAGAAAAATATACGTATAAATCCGATATGAACGGAACAAAAATATATTACATGGCGGGCATTCCGCGTAAAAAGAATATTAAAAAGATAGGAAACACCTCATCCGGTGATTTCGATGTTTATTTAGGTGAAAATAGTAATATATCTCCGGAACTTATAGAAATGTACGCGCGATTGGATCTATTGCGGGAAACTGCCAATATAACCACTGATGGTCGCAAAATTACAGAGATGAATAATGTAATTGAGGCACAACGCGCGCAAATAAGAAAAGCTGAGGAGCGTCCTTTTATATCGGGAATTTTTGATTTATTGAGCGGCAAAAAAATGGCTGCTAAGATGAAAGAATCGGGATTATACTACATATATCTTTTTATTCCGGAAAATGAAATAAGTAACTATTCCGATTTGGTTCAGCAAAAAAGAACTACACAGAAAAAAGCGTTCAAATACGCTGAACAAGCGGATATTTGGCACAACACAAGCGCCTGTATGGATTTGGCTCGATCAGGGATTATTTCCCGCACTGGAATGACCCCTGAAGCATTTATAGAGAGTGCGAAAGTGAAAGATTATAAAATTGGAAGCGTAACCGCAATACTGGGGATAATAGCCGCAGTAATTTCATTGATTAAATTAATCGCGTCTTTATTTGGCAAAAAGCGCGATGAGCCAACCGAAACGGAAATTAATAACGCTTTAATTAATACGCAAACCGATTTTAAAAAAAGTTCAAGTATAACAAAATCGGGATTTAGTCCATTGCTTTTTTTAGGTTTGGCGGGAGCTGGATTTTCTATTTGGAAATCGCGTAAAAAAGGTAACTCATAATTCATAAAAATATGGCACTTATTCAATCTGACATAGATAAGCTAAAAAAGGGAGCGATAAATTTTCTATACATTTTTATTGATCCGAATGCTAAAGGACTTTCAGAAGATGTGATGAATAAACGCACGGAACAAATTAACCAACTGAAAGAAATTTATCAAAAAAATCCGGAATACAGTTTTCAAGATTTGGTAAATATAGTTTACAACGGAATTATAAGCCGCTATGGAGAAACACCCGCGCAAAAGCTACAAAAGATTTTCAATGTTTCAGTAAGGAAAGCTGCTGTTGGCAGTCCGTCTCCAACGGAATCAAATTATGAATTGGCAACCGAAGAAGATCGGTTGGCGGCTGAAGCGGTAGAAAGTATTTCTACAACCGTAACCGAAAACGGAACTACAAAAAAGGCGAATTTTTGGGAAGACGCCAAAAACGTAATTGAATGGTTGGTTCAATTATTTGTAAAAATATTCGGAGGTCAAAACAATGCCGGTATTTACAGCCCTACTTCGGGAGACTGGAAATATGGTAACCGCCCCTTAGAAACATCACAGGCTGGGTTTGGAATCGTCGGATATTTAGTATTGGCAGGAATTGGCGTTTCATTGTTTATGAACGCGAGTAAATCCGACAAAAACCGCAAAAAAAATAAATCGTAGAGACGGTATATATACCGTCTGAATCTATTACAGAATAAAAATAATCATCGTTTAGTAAAAACTATAAAAATTTTAACAAAATGGCAAAATTGAAAATGAAACGCTATCCTAAAAAACCCAAAGCAACGGCAGGGGTTTCCGTTATGGAAAATTATCTGAATCGCTGTAAGGAAGTTGATAAGGAAAATGCACGCCGTAAAGCTGAAAACGGAAAACGTGATACTTTACGCAAACGGATTGCCGGTCTCAAACAAAAAATCTAAGAAAGGAAAAAAAGACTATGGCAGCAAAAAAAATGAAAATGGACTTTAAAAAAGTCGCAATGAAAACCCTCGTCGTAGGAGGTACAGGCGCAGCCGCTCAAGTGGTAGCCGAAGCAATCGACTTGCAAAATCCTGAAATAGTGGATTATGTAATGATTGGAGCGGGAGTTGTATTACCCGAAATTGTAAAAGGAGAAACTACAACCCAGGTTGGAGATGCTCTGTTAGCCGTAGGCGCTTACCGTATGGCTGAGAAAAACGATTTAGCCGGTAAATTAGGATTTAACAGTACGCCGGCTACAAGCGGCTTCGATAACATTATCGGGCGTCCAGGATGGCAACCGCGTGTAATTAACGCTAAACAAACTTCTGAAAAAAAAAATCAGATAGTGAAGTAAATCAGGATAATATTATTTCATAATTAATAAATTTAAAAAAGAATGCAAACTATTGATTTTAAAAGACAACGTTTTTCAACGTTGGTTGATGAAGCAAAAAAATATGATACGGCTCCTATGCTTTCCAAAATACGTATATGCGTCCCACTCGCTGTCGGACAGCAAGCGTACGATTTTGATATTAAGGATGCCAAAGGACACAAAACCAACCGCGCGTTGAAGGATAACGACATGTTCGTTCCTTACGCTATGTCGCTGGGGTATATGGTGGAAGACGATGCGCTTCCGGGACACGCTCCTACTTTCCCTTATCCGGTTCAGGTAACAGCCGCTTTAACGGCTATCGGATTGAAAGGATTGGTTGCAAACGGACACGGATATTTGCTATATCAAGGCACAACAAGCATCCGTACAAATCAAACGGTAAATGTACAGGAATTACCCAATTCACTATTTCTTCATGTTCCTAAAGCTGAAAATGCTGGGGTTACAGGAAGTAACATAGAAGAATCGGCATACATTCTGCCTGAGCGTTTTGATTTTTCAGGAAAGAGAGATCACAAAATCCGTACGGAGTTTCCAGCTATTCCAACAACTACCATTGCTGGCGAAGCCGGAAGTAAGGCGTATTTAGTCCTCGAAATGTACGGTTGGACTATTCAATCAGGAGCAACTCTTTAATTCTTTAATAAGCTAAAAAAACACACAGTCAAAATAAAACTGCTTTGGCTGTGTGTTTCAAACTTAAAACTTCAAATAAAAAATGTTTATTGTTCAAAATACAGCGTATTTTCCTTTAACTCTAATTGCTGAAGATCGTAGAGCCAATTTTTCACTTGATAAACTAAAAGGAAAAAGAATTAATAAAATTATGGCATACGCTTTAGTTGAAGATTATCCCATTGACTTACCTATTAGAACCGGTTTTTCAATGTTAGATTTTTCGGAAATAGGTATTCTTTCCCTATTTCTTAATCTTACAGACATTGAGAATAATAACTTTGTAGAAGATTATGATTTCAGAAGTTCTTTAATTTCTACAAAAGACAATAATAGTTTTATTGAATTACTGATTAATAGAATCTTAAATTTTGAACAATCTTTCATCTCTTTCAAAGGGGAATTAAGAAATAATATTATAACACTTCCTCTTTTTTTCTTTTATCAAACAAAAAAATTAAAACCTTTTTCCGACGAAATTAACGGAAGTATCTCAGTAACTTATACACCAACGCAAGGCATTGAAGACATTCAACTTTCTTCAAAATTAATACATGCGTTGCAAGGAAAACTTATTAAAAAAATATATGCTTCAGGTGAGAATTCAGATATTACGCAACCGGCAGGTTATTTAGATCTTATTTGTCGTGATGGAAAGCATATAGAAAATTTACCGATTGATTTTTTAAGAACAAAATCACCCAAAGATTTATGGTTTGATCTTTTAGATATTGATTTTGAAAAATCATACTATAAACACCGTTCGATGGATATTCCTGAAAACGCTTTAACATTGACATTTATTTATTAAAATCTATTATATGAATCGTTTAGTTTCAGGCGCAATTGGCATAGAAATTCACACAGCCGCCAACGATAATAAAATTTATTTTCCGGATGTAGCGTTATTGCGCGGAAAAAGAATTAAGCACATTGATGTTATAAGTAACATTGTTTCAAAAAACGGTTTTAATCCGATTGCTGAAAATTATTTAAAAGACATCTTTGTTACCTTTATGGAGAATAAAACGCAAACTGAATTAATAAAAAGTTTGCCGTTATCCTTGCTCTCCAATAATAACGACAGGTTATTTATCAATAAAAGTATTGATTTGGTTAACTCTTTTATAGATGTTTCAAAAATTGATACAGGGATAAAAGATAACGCTTTTCTGTATTTTATAGCTTGGTTCGATGAGCCTTTCGTTTGGGGCAAATTACCCGAAATAAACAACCGAACTGAAATACATCCTCTGGAATTAACACTTACACAAAAGCGTACTTATTTCTCGGAAAATAAAACATTGCTGAACCGACGAGTTCAAAATTTAATCTTAACATTTCCATACTATACGCCAACCGGACAATCCGGTATTTCTGAAATTAATATCGCGAACAAATATATAACTCTAAGTAGAGGTCAGGTCGAATTTATGAAAGATATTCCGATTTCGGTATTTGTTCAAACAGATGATAATTTCACTTTGCGCCTTCAAAACATTGTTTTTGACTTGCAAAATTCATACATTGAAACAACTACCACTACGGCGGATGACTTGAAAGCTGTATTTTTCAACGTGATAGTTGACGACAATAATAAATGAATGTCGTTGTTAAATTTTATTTTTTTGAAACTTATAAAAATTTTTCGCTATGATAGCAAACGTAGATAAAGTTATTGAATGGTTGGAAATAAATGAAACTCCATTTTTTACCGTTCAAACACGCGAGGGTGAAAATAATAAAATATTTGAAACCAGAGAAGATGAAAGTTTTGAAGATGCAAAAGCACGTTTGAGGCGAGTAATGGAATTTAGTACAGGCAATCGCTTTATTATTCGAGCTAAAAAAGAAGCGAAAGCTACCCGCGGATCGTTTACTGAAGAATTTCGGAATTTGCCTGAGAACACAATTCCACCTGGAAACAATCAAAATAATATTATTAGCGGAATGCCCGGAGTTGGTTTTGTTTCCATCGGTGAACTTGAAAAAAAAGTGAAAGACACGGAAGAACGTATTTTAGAGCGCGTAAAATATCAAAGAATAGAAGATGAAAATAAAGAGCTGAAAGAAGAATTACGATCCCGAAACGATACGCTGGATCGAGTGGTAAAAAAACTGGAGCCGCATGTAGGGCTTATACTTTCAAACGTAGTAAGCAAAATAATTCCACATCCGGGAGCAACCGCGCAAGTTGGAGTTGCCGGAATTGAAAGCGAACCTGAGGATATAAATGAATTTAATCCATTGGATGAAGAACGTTTAGAAGCCGCGTTGCAACGTTTTTCATCCGCCGAACCTGATTTTATTAGAATCATAGAAAAATTGGCTGAAATGGCTGAAAAACAAGACGCGATGTACTTAATGGCTAAATCTCAATTATTCAAATAGAATGGCTATAATCGATTATAAATCATATTATGATAAGTTCAGTTCCTATGATAAAACAATGGTAGGAAAGGCGGTTATATCAATTACAGATACAACTGTTATCGGGCTGGGTTATCCGGGTTTAGGTAAAGGCGTGCAATATAATGAAAGTAATATACGCGCTGGATTTCTTACCGGTTTTTGGACTGAAAAGGACGGAATATATTATTCTGAAATTGAGTTTGAAAATTTTTTAGGCGATGAAAGTTCCGGTTATTATCATTTCGGATATATTATTCCTCAAAACTTCAAAACATATACGTTTAGCGAAAAAGCGGCCGGAAAAACAATGATTAATGAATTGGTTGAAAACAATAAAACCATTTATGAAAATAATTTGCTTTGTGCCGGACTTATTGCCAAACTGGATAATAAAGGCGTTTCCGTTCCTCAATCCTACCGTAAAGATTTATATAATCTTCAGTTGAGATTGGAAGCAAGAAACAATAAAATTCTTTCATCCGTATTTTTGAAAGTAGAAGGCACCGGAACTCCAACAGGATTTGATATGTACGCAAACGAGCTGGGTTCCTTTATGGTTAATCCTAAAATAGGAATTGCACCGATTGTAATTTATATCGTGCTTTCCGTAGTGATCACGGCTTTATTGACAGGTATTATTTATTTGATTTTCAAACCGGACTATACCGACAGTAAAGCAGATTTGAAAGTTTCAAAAAAATTAGCGTCCGCGTTATCTCACTTATCGCCTGAAGCAAAACAAGAGGTTTTGAATGATCTGGAAAGTCAAGTAGATAAAGCGTATGTGGAAGGTAAAATGTCCGGTTCCGGTTTAGGAACGATTAAAACCATAGGTTACGCGGCTGCCGGATTTTTAGGAATTTCTTTATTAAGTAATTTGAGTAATAATTTCAAAAAATGAAAATAAAACACTATGAGTGATTTTCTTTCATATAAAGGGAAAATATTAAAATCCGATGCGGATTATAATATAGAAACGTATAACGCTAATATAGCAAAAGATATTACTTTAAGCGTGCGTAAAAATCAGCAATTTGGAGTTTTTACGGGAGTTCTTATAATGCCTTTTTTCTTTGAAATAGAATTAATTAGCAGTGAATATATAGGAAAAAAAGTTTTTATTACGAGTTGGCAAAACAAATGGATTATTAGTAATCTAACTGAAGATTCTACGGCTGAAAAAAATATTAATAATCTTATTGTAACCAATCTTTCTATTTATGAAAACTTACTTTTCATAGGTAGATTTATTTATTCTCTTGGAAGTTCTACAAAAGATGTGGCTCAGTTAAAAGAGCTATATAATAGACTTATTGAAAGAGATAAACACTTTAGAACTACTTCATTTATTACATCTTATAGTTTAGCAGAAAACAGCTCGTTAAGTGTTCTTAACTCATACTTAAATAATGTTACAACAATCAATTATAATGAATTTATTTATCAAATTGATTTTTTAGGAAGTTCCTCAACAAATCCATCGTCTGCTATCGTTAATTTATTGTTTGCTAATGATATTACTCAGGCTTATAAAGATTTAAGTATATCTTTAGAATTTTTACAGGCATTAGCTCATCGAAATGTAAATATAGCGTCTCAAGTACGTGAAGAACTTAAAAATATAATAGATTGGTATGCTTTAAATAAAATATTAGGATTTACGCCCCCAGACACTCCTACAGCACAGAATATTACACAACCTACTTACGAAAATAAAAGCGGTATAATTACTATCGCTGTTCAGGATGGTTGTGAATATAGCTTAGATGGACGGATTTATCAAACATCCAATATTTTTGGAAATTTAGCGCCGGGCAATTATACATTATATGTTCGAAAAAAATTAGATATTCAATTAGTAGAAAAATCGATATCGCAAGTAACTATTAATGCAGTTCCTGATAGTCCCGCATCTGAAACCGAAACTGCGGTTGAGGAAACTAAAAAAATAAACTGGCTTATTCCGGTTGGTATTGGTTTAACCATTTTAAAAATTTTATCCTGATGGCAAAAAAAATTGGCAAAAGCATAACACCTGGAGTTATTATAACTCCCAATCCTTATACTCTGGACGATCCGATTATTTTAAATAAGCCGATAAATCCGGATGTAATAATAGCAAACGACCCTATTATTTTGGACGAGCCGAAAACTCCGGATGTAATAATAACAAACGACCCTATTACTTTAGATGATCCGAAAACTCCGGATGTAATAATAACGGATGATTCAGGAAATCCAAACGATCCGTTACAACCGGATATTACCATAACGGATGAAGATATAGAAACTGAAGAAACAGCAAATCCGTCTTTTGAGCAGGTTATAAAAAATAATTCTGCACTAAAAAATATTCCTGTATTTGTAAAATGCACATGGACGGCAGCTTATTCGCAACCAATGGTTAATAAAGGTTTACGTGCGATATCTTACAATTCCTTTATGATTGATTACTGGAAAAAAAAATATCAATCGAAAATTAAAGATTCCCGGATTGGTACATTAACCGGCAATTATACTATTGACGCTAAAGGCGATGAATGGTTTGAAATAGTACCGGCGTATTGCAACCGCTTAACAATAGCGTGGGTACGCTCTAAAGACGTAAAGAAAGAAGACAATTCGCAAGTAGATACAAATGCTGAGAAAAAACAAAATAACCTCTTAAAATGGATTGTAGGCGGATTAATTGCCACAAGTATTTTTTCTTAAAATGACAACAAAAGAGTTCATCTCGAAATATTATATACAGGCGTTAAGAGTAAGCGCAATTTACAATATTCCCGTTACAGGAATATTGGCGCAAGCAGCGCACGAGAGTGGTTATGGAAATCACGCTCCGGGTTATAATTTTTTTGGAATTACGGCCGGGAGTAACTGGCGCGGGAAACGTCAACTTTTGAAAACACGGGAATTTCATAACTCGCGAAATATTCGTTATCCGATAATTATTTCCATAGCGTGGAACGCAGCTAAAGGCGGTTATGAATATATCGTTAGAAGATATTTTAGATTATATAGTAGCGCTCTTTGGGCATTTATCGATTACGCTAATTTAATAAGCAATAATTCCCGCTATCAAAAAGCGTTGGATTATTATTTATACCCGGAAAAATATTTGACTGAAATAGCCAAAGCCGGTTACGCGACCGATCCAAATTATCTCACAAAAGTTTTAGCCGTTCATCGCGATATTATGAATGCACTTAATTACTTAGGGTTAAACGAAGCTTAAATATGGCGACAACTTCACAAATAGAAAAATTTATTAAAACGCTCTATCCGGCAGCCGTACAGGTTGAAAAGGAAACCGGACTTCCAGCGTTAGCTATTATCGCGCAATCTGCGTTAGAAACAGGTTGGGGAGCATCCGCGCCGGGTAATATGTATTTTGGTTTCAAAGTTCCATCCGGATGGACTGGTAAAAAACAGTTGCTTTGGACGCATGAATATATTAACGGAGTGTATACACGCGTACAGGATTGGTTTTGCGCGTATGATAGCCCTATCGAAAGTTTAAGACATTATGCCGGAAGGATTATCAGTTTAAGCCGTTATGCTACGGCTGCCAAAACAACCGATCCTTATCAGTACGCGCGAGAACTTCAAAAAGCGGGTTACGCGACCGATCCGAACTATGCGGATAAAATCATCAAGAACATTGATATAGTAAAAAAAAAATCCCTGAGTTAATTAAAACTTACGGAATTTCCGCCATTGGAGCTGCAATTATTGGCGGAATTATATATTTAGGATATAAATTGATAAAAAAATAAGAAAATGGAATCTAAATTTTTAAGAGCGACCACAAAAAACGGAGTTGTTACTAAAAATGACAATATACAAGCGGACGGACACAGCGAAATATTTCTAAAGAATTTAGGAGATACCCCCGCGCAAATAAATGATAATATTCCTTTGGATCCGGGTGATGATTTTGCTTTTTCCTTTGAAAAAGGAATAGTAATAGACGAACCTTTGTCTATTCGATTTTTAAATTCCGGATCAATAAAAAAAGTACTTTGGATTAAAACATATTTTAAATAATGGCTATTATTTTAAAACCACATACCAATAAAAGAACTATCTCTGCTATTCCTCCATTATCAGCAAAACAAGGAGATGAGTGGATTAATGAGGATGATTTAATTCGATCTACGTATATAAATGGTGCGTGGGTAGTCTTGGCAAGCGATGCGCCAGTTCATAGGATACTCCCGTCAATAGGCGATGCGTATGGGGGCGGTATAGTATATGCCGTAGATAATGTAACAAGAAAAGTAAAAATAGTAAACACCTCTTTAATTGATTTATATCCTGCGGGTTTAAGCTGGCAGGATGATAACGTGCTAATCGGAGCAAATTCAGAAACAGATGGAAGATATAATTTTAACTTAATGAAAAATGCAGCAAGTGAGGCTGCATCAATATTGCAAGGCCACAATGATGTTGGTTTAAATGGCTACTCCGATTGGTTTATACCAACTGTTAAATTAAGCGATGATGTTGAATTAATTCTTTTAGCGGCGCAATTACTGGATGGTTGGTATTGGAGCTCTTTAGAATTAGATTCTGGAAATGCTTGGATGATTTCTATTATCGATGGAAATGGTACATTAGAAGAAGTGACGCCCGAATCAAAGCAATTAGAACATCTTCTTATAGCAGTTCGTGAAGAAATAATTTCATAAAAATCTAAACAATGGCAATAATTTGGAAAGAAAATCCTGTGGTGGGAGATATAGAAGTAAGAGGCGGCGTAACATATAAGTACGATGCTAAAGGGCGTTGGGTTGCGCAAAAATCACCTGAGACAGACCCTGTATATAATTCTGAAAAAGCTACTTTGGCACATTTAGAAGATATTCCAGAGCCGCCCGATTTAAGTCCATATCTTAAAAAAGGAAAATATACTTTTGAAATTCAAGCAGACGGCGCTCAATGGCACGGGGAGTATTTAAAAGTTTATTTAGGTTATGATTTATACAACAGTCAAAATTCTACTTTTGAAAGGATTACCCCTGTAACACTTTCAGTTAAAACAGGAGCCGGGACGATGAATTTATCTCCAATTATATCTTATCCCTCTAGAGAAACATCATATCTATATCAAGGGTTCGATTTTAAGGATGCTGAAGGATTTTTGAGCAGAGTTAAAGACTTTGACAAATTAACTCTTACTTATAATATCGATACAGTAAACTGGGAATACTTAGATTATGATGTTCAGGGTGTTTTAGGAGACAATATTATTTTAGATGAATTTGATACATATCACTCATCTGTGATGGAAAAAACAATCCGAGCTTGTTATCCAGATATTCCAAATGAAATTTTTAATACAGCAGCAGAGGGAGAATTACAGCCATCTGGAATTCCCACATATTGTTCGGATAAAAGAGCAAATCTTATATCTCGTCCTATAGGAAATTCTACATATAATACAGATAGAGCTTCTAATCCAAACATATTGGCAATTTGTTCTCATTATGATAATGTTTTTGCCGAACGGAATGTTATTCAATATAACAAAAATACAATAGGTGTAGGCGCAAGACCAAACAATACAACAGATCCGTTTGGCACTTCTTATGGAACTGCTATGCAGTTTTTCGAGGAGGCAAATAATGTTAGGTTGAATGAATTATATGGAGATGTAACATACGCACATATAATTGGTTGGGGAACGATTTCGGGAGACAGAAAAACAATAACAGCAACAAACTCAAATTTTAGTTTTTTGAATTGCTTACAAGTTGAGATTGGAAATAATTTTGGCGTTGGCTATGGAGGTGATTTTGATTATAACGGTGAAATTGGAGTGATAGAATCGATTACGGATACAACAATTACATTCGTTACAGCTCTACCTGAACTTCAACCGGCAGAATCTACGGCTAATCAACCTGAAACCCTGTTCTTCTGGTTGCCGGAAGCTAAAATAGGGACTATATGGAATTATAGAAAGTGGGGAGATTATCCCACTAACTTAATACCGGCATCTCAATCTTATTTCCAAAGCCCTGCTGTTGCGATTGTAGTTTACAAGTTTAGAAAAATCAGAAATTTAACAAAAGTTGGTTGGGGACTGTGCGAAGAAGCGGCAGTGATGACAGCTTCTAATTCTACAATGCAGATTATAGACGATAAAAAGGTTTACACAACGCATTGGGATAAATTTAGAGGTTATGGAATAGTCGATGTGGATAAGGCGGTTGAGTATATTTTTGACAATTACATTAATAACGATATAGTTAAAAGACAAATTTTAGCTTTAACTCCAAAAATAAATCCTGTATTAGTTTTTGAGGATTTAGACGAAAATGATTTAGTGAGCAAAAAAATGATTTTAGATTTATTAAATTTATAATAAATTAATTTATGCAAGAAATAATTATAGCTATTATAGGCAGTTCGTTTGTCTCATCTGTTATTTCCGCGTTTATTACGCGGAAGCAAACAAAAGTACAGGTAAAAGACCAAATGGATCAAATTTTTGAAGATAGAATAAAATTTCTTCAAAACTATACCGATAATCTGGAAAAAAAGTTTGTGGAAAAAATAACAGAAATTCAAAAAGCGAGCTGTATTGTTCAACCTTGTAAAAAACGTATTCCCGCCGAATGAAACGCTTAATTATTTTCATATTGTTATTTTTAGGATTAATTGGATGTTCCGGTATAAAAAAAACCGCGCAATTAACCGATAAAAGTAAATCAGATGTAGATATTAAAACATCCGGTGAAATTATTGCGAAAAATGACAGTTCCATAGTAAATAAGACGAACACTGAAGAAACAAAAAAAATTGAAACGGATCGAAATGAGAAAAAAAATGACAGTGTTAAAACAATTACCCGGTACATATACTTTGATACGTCTAAACCTTTAACAGCTTTTGGAACGCCACCTGTAAGTTCAATATTTGAGAATAGTACACAATCATTTTCAAATACGCAAATCTCAGAGAATGAAAAACAGTCTTTAGGAAAAAAAATTGAGGCGGACATAAAAAAAGAGTATGAAAATCGGTATAATGAAAAATTTAACAGCTTATTAAATTTAATCGAGCGCCAAAATATCAAACTAACTGAAAAAGAAAAAAAGGGAACTTCCCCCTGGAGGATTTTTGTTTTTGGGGTTTTAACTCCTTTTTTGGCGAAATTGATTTATTTTCTAATAAAAAAACTCAAAATACTTGGATATATATAAAAAAAAGCATATATTTGTCGAACAATTATTATCGTTTTTCATAAACAATAATCAAAAGTAGGGATACTGATACTCCGTAAAGGCATACAATACTGACACGAACTACTACGACATTAAAAATCCCTTATCCTTCAGGATAGGGGATTTTATTTTATAACCTGTATTTTTCAATATCTTTTCTTATTATACCGTGTTTCTGAAAAAAGAAGTTTTTCACCCGGATTAAATTATTGACATCTTCTTTGTTATATTTCATCGCAAACGCTCGTTTAAGGGGGTTTTGCCAGTCTCTATGCAGTTGCCAAATATTGCTTTTATATTCCATTGTTTCACGCTGTATTCCTGCCATTTTTTCCAGATCGGAAAGTTTATAACTGGGCAAGTTCGGTTCTAACTTTTTAATAATTGAAAGCAGATTAAAACAATAATAGTAAGTTTTCAAATCACAATCAAAAAACTTTTCGAGCATTCCGATATCCGGCCCGTAACAATAAATTACATCTACACCCTGAAGAATCGATAAAAAACTAAATGGATTAATTGTACGCTCGTACAATTGATATGTACCGGATAAACTGTAAGCGTATCCGATTAAGTAAATACGTTGGTTTAAAAACCATTCGGCATCGATAAATAAACTTTTTCCCATGTTCTAATAATTTTAGAGGTTATTTAAAATGCAAAGCCCCGCACAAAGGCGGGGTATCGCGTTAATTATTTAGTAAAACTATATTTCCGTAACGAATTTTGAAACTCGTTTCTCTTTATTCTTAATTCGTTTTTTCAAATATTTTTCGGTAGTATCAAAATTTTTATGCCGTAAATGTTCTTGCAAAACATAAGGTTGTAAACCATTCTCTATTAGCTGTATTGCTCCTGTATGTTTCCACGAGTAAAAGACTTTATCTTTTGAAATTCCTAAATCATCCCGAAAACGATTAAATCGGTTTCGTAACGTATTTTTTCCATAAGGAATTAAACCGGGTTCTTTATTATTACCAAACACAAATAAATTTCCACCGTAATTTTTTAAGGGTATTAATTCCGTCATGAGTTGATCCGGAATATCTACAATTTCAGTTTGATTGTTTTTTGCCTGTTCGTTAGGTACTCTTATTTGCATTTTTTCAAAATCGATCCATTTTATTTTCATTAATCTTAATTCCACACCCGGACGAAGCGCGCAATAATATTGAATTTCGCAAGCTAACCACAATTGAGGATCAATTGATTTTATTGCTTCTTTCATTTTTTTACGTTCCTCAAGTGTGAAAGGAACTGCCGATTTATCCACAATTTGCCCAAGGCTGGGAATACGATTAACGGGATTAATAGTAATAATTTCTTTTTCGATTTCATATTCAAAATAATTATAAATAGCTTGTTTATAGTCTTTTATCGTTTGTCGGCTTAATTTCATCTCATTTGATAAATAAGTTAAAAAATCAATAATATTCTTTCGGGTAATATTTTTCACATCTATATTTAAATTATGAGTTTCAAGCCAAGCCGTAAAAGTTCGCAGTTTAGTTTGTATGTTTGAATAAGTTACGCTCGTTTTCAATGATTTTATAAATGTGAGGTACTCACTGATATTTTGCCTAACAGTAGGCAATTCGCTTTTGATTTTTCCATATAGACGCGCTGTATTATTATACATCAATTCATCCATATATACACGCGTTTTACCAGCTCCGGTTAGATATTTACCACTTTCCAACCACTCTCTTTTTTCAGAAATAATTTTATTAGCAATATCATAACGTTCCTGTAACGTACCTTTTTGAAGTCCTTTATAAATACGTTCTTTTATGATATTGGGATTGTTTGGTATGCGGTATTTATATTCCACGTACCACGTACCGGCAGGATCGCCCCCGCAATCATTTAAGTGCGGATAAACGATAAGTGTCTGTTTTCTTCCCATTTTAGTCTATGTTTTTAATGTAAATGACTGATTCCCAAATATTAATACTCACACTTGGAAAAATAGACCGAAATATTTAAACAGCAAAGAGTGATAATCTTTTGATTATCACTCTTATACTAAAAATTGTGCGGCTGAAGGGACTCGAACCCCCACGCCTCTCGGCACCAGATCCTAAGTCTGGCGCGGCTACCAATTACGCCACAGCCGCAATTGCGTATTTGCGGGTGCAAAGATACGTCTTTTTTTTTATCTCACAAAAAATCCGAAGAATTATTTCACAATAATCATACGTCTTGCCATTGACTTTTCACCCAGTATTCTTACAACATAAGCTCCAGATTGTAATTGAAGAGTTTCCTTTGAAAAAGTTTCCTTATTGCTCTGAATTTGAGTTTCGTACAGTTTTACTCCGTTAAGAGAATAAATTTGAATATATCCTTCCTCTGCATTTTCTACGGTAAAATATTCTTTCACATACGTAGGATAAACTTTCACTTTTTCATCAAAAGGGAGTGAACTTACATCGCTGATAACACCAAGCGAAATACCAACCACAACCGGATCGTGGTCGGAACAACGATACATATCCGGTTGATATTTAGAGCCGCTGTACTCAAACATAGTCGGTTCATCAGAATTAATATGAAAAACTGAAACTCCCGTAATTTGTTTTTTCATACTTTCATTTGCCAATGCATGGTCTAAATAACCTGCTTCTCCATTATAAACATAACTGTAAGCCGTATCTGGATGAAACTTTTGGTGCATATCAAAATAACCGTTGTTTGTAAATGCCTGAATTGGGTCTTCTTTCGCATAGGCATTCAAATCGCCCATTACAAGCGCATCATCATCACCATAATATCCTTTATTGGAGTTTATAAAATTAATCACAGAATTTGCTTCTGCTGTTCGGGTTGCATTATAACAGCTCTGCCCATCGCCTTGGTCGGCATCGTTTCCTGTAGCGCTGCTACATCCGCTTTTAGCTTTGAAATGATTTATACTGAAAATAAATTTTTCGTTATTCGATTTTAAGGTAAATGCTTGCAGTTTCTTTCTGTTTGCGGGACTTGGCGAGTTGTTTTCTTTCAAACTTTTATACGGAGTCACAATATCGGAACGATAAAGATATCCTACTTTTGTGTAAGTTCCGTTTACGGTTCCTCCATCGTTTATAAAGGCATAAGGTTTTCCTGTAACTGAGATTAAAGAGTTTGCTAATTTTGTTAAGGCGGCTTGCCCTTGTTCAATTTCTACTAAACCATAAATATCTGCATCAATGGCTTTGAGCGCTTGAATTATTTTTGTGTGTTGTCTGTCCGATTCAGTTTGATTATCAGGTCCCAATCCCGTTCCGAAATTTTGTGTCAAGTAGTATTCCAAATTAAATCCGCAAACTTTCAAGTTGTAATTACCTAAATCGGTTGGAGCCACCGGACGCGGATTACCATAAAAATATACAGGAAATGTTGCAGGATAAATTACATATTTACTATTTACATAATCTACTACGGCTTGTAAATTTGTAATTCGCTCACCTGTACGGCGCGTTCCGTCTCCATCGGCAAAAACTATTGGTGAGTAGTAACTTGTGGTAATTGCATCATCCAAATAAATCGGAGTTAAAGCATTTCTGTTTACTTGCGCTTCATATTCCGTTGACGCCGGAAAAGCTATGTTTGTCGGAGATGGTTTTCTTACATCGCCCAATTCCAGTTCACCGTATCGTTCTAAATTGCGGTTGTTGTTTACAAAAAGTGTTTGAGAAAATTCGAGCAACATTCCTTCGTATTTTTCCCAATTGAAATTTGCGGGATCAAATACTACTTTAGTAACCGGAAGTGTATTATTGTGAGAATCTATATTGATAATGACAGGATTAATTAATTGAGTTCTCCCATTGTATTCATTTACAGTAGCCGTAAGTTGAATTTTATCGCCAACTACAATATTATCGGTAGATGTGGAAACAAAAATTCCATCTGAAGTGTTTGAATTTCCGTCACCTGATGCATCTTGAAGAAAAAAACCATTTATCATATTACTACCAATATATTTGGCAGTAACAATGCCGGAGGTTTTTACAAAATCTCCATTGCGAGGGCTGGTATTTCCGCTACCTTGAATATCTGGAATAGTTCGTGATGTTTGCGATGAAACGTGTGAACAAAAGATTATAAATAATATTAGGGGTAAAATCTTTTTCATACTCATTTTTAAAAACAGGGATGCAAATATAATCAAAAAATAGCTTTAACAATACTCACTTTCATAAAAATCTAATTTTTCGTACCTTTGCACTTCAAAACTGTGAGCACAGAACAAGAAGCAATCTGTTTTTCTCGTTGACTTAGCCCTTTTGATTCTTGGCTCTTGATTCTAAATGTCTAAAAATGATTGACAATAATATATTTCACAATAAAAAAGTAGTTTATCACACCTTGGGATGTAAACTGAATTTTGCGGAAACTTCTCATATCGGACGTCAGCTTTCCGAAGAAGGTTTCTCCAAAGTGCGTACAGGAGAGGAAGCCGATATTTGCATTATCAATACTTGTTCCGTAACCGACACTGCCGACCATAAATGTCGTCAGGCAATAAATCGTTTGCACCGCCAGCATCCAAAGGCAAAAATTATAGTTACCGGTTGTTATGCACAATTGAAACCGGACGAAATTTCAAATATAGAAGGCGTAAATTTAGTATTGGGTGCGAATGAAAAATTCGATATTCCTCAATTTTTAAAAGAATCGGACGCTGCGAAAATTTACCGTGCCGATATCTTGAAAATTAAAAAATTCCGCCCCTCCTACTCTCACGATGACCGCACCCGTTATTTTTTAAAAGTACAGGACGGCTGTGATTATTATTGCACATATTGTACTATTCCATTAGCGCGCGGACACAGCCGTAGCGGAACTGTTGCGGAAACAGTAAAAATGGCGGAAGAAATTATCCAAGCCGGAGGAAAAGAAATTGTACTCACAGGTGTTAATACCGGTGATTTTGGAAGACACAACAAAGAAACTTTCTTGGATTTAATAAAAGCGTTGGATGCTATTGACGCCGAAGTTCGTTATCGGATTTCGTCCATCGAACCCAATTTGATAACGGATGAAATTATTCGTTTTGTGGCTCAGAGCAAACATTTTATGCCTCATTTTCATATTCCGTTGCAAGGCGGAACCAATGAAATTCTGAGACTAATGAAACGCCGCTACACTACAGAACTTTTTGCGGAAAAACTGAATACAATAAAAAATATTCTTCCCGATGCCTTTATCGGTGTGGATGTTATTGTAGGCGTGCGCGGCGAAACTGATGAACTTTTTGAAAAAGGACTTGAATTTATAAAATCGCTGGATTTTTCACAACTTCACGTTTTTACTTATTCCGAGCGAGCCGACACACAAATGCTTGATATCGAACACATCGTTCCAACTAAGGAACGCAAAAGAAGAAGTGACTTACTTCATCAACTTTCGGATGAAAAAACAAAATCATTTTACGAAAAACAAATAGGGAAAAAAGCGAATGTGTTGTGGGAAGCAAAAAAAGAAGCAGATATAATGCACGGATTTACAGGAAATTACGTTCGTTTACGGCGTTCGTTCGACAAAAATCTTATCAATAAATTTGAAAATGTGATTATTTCAAAAGAAAATATAACCCTTCATCATACTTCTGAATTATGAAAAAAGATTTTACAATCGATTTAATTGAATTGCCTTCCACTTCTATTGAAGATTTGGAAAAAACGAAAAACTTTATGTCTTCCGTTTTTGGATGGCAATATACAGCTTGGGGCGAAGATTATGCCGATTCCACCTCAAGCGGAACTGCCCACGCTTTTAATGCAGAAGCAGAACATAAACCTACCATGCCTATGATAGTGATTTATGCCAACGATTTGGAAAAAACAAAAGCTGAAGTTGAAAATCAAGGAGGAATAATTGTGAAAGACACTTTTTCCTTTCCCGGAGGCAGACGTTTTCATTTTATAGAGCCCTCAGGCAATCTTTTAGCTGTTTGGAGCGATAAATAATTAACGTTTGAAGTTGATCCAATTTAAATTTATTAATTATCTATTTAACGAATTCACTAATATACAAATCAACTAATGTTGGCAAAACGAATCATACCCTGTTTGGATATTAAAGACGGAAAAACCGTTAAAGGAATTAATTTTCTCAATATTACCGATGTCGGCGATCCTGTGGAACTTGGCAAACGCTATTCCGAAATGGGCGCGGATGAATTGGTATTTTTAGACATTACTGCCACACACGAAAAACGGAAAACGCTTTCGGAATTGGTAACGCGCATCGCAAAGCACATCAATATTCCTTTTACCGTTGGCGGAGGAATTTCTACGGTGGAAGACGTTTCGGTATTGATGAAATGTGGCGCCGATAAAATTTCGGTAAATTCTGCCGCCGTTCGCAATCCGCAATTAATTAAAGATTTGGCAGATAATTTCGGGCGACAATGCGTAGTTTTGGCTATCGACACCAAATATATCGAAGACGAATGGTATGTTTTTCTTAATGGCGGACGCATCCGCACGGATATTAAAACACTCGACTGGGCAAAACAAGCCGTTGAACTTGGCGCCGGTGAAATTTTGCTAACTTCTATGAATCACGACGGGACAAAAGACGGTTTTGCATTGGATATTACACGCGCTGTTTCCGAAACGGTAAATGTACCTGTAATTGCCAGCGGAGGTGCGGGAAAAATGGAACATTTTACCGATGTTTTTAACGAAGGAAAAGCCGATGCTGCTCTTGCCGCCAGTATTTTTCACTATCAGGAAATTGGAATTGGAGAATTGAAAGATTTTTTGAAAAAAGAAGGCGTGGAAGTGAGAATATAGTTTTTTACAGTCGATAAATTAAATAAATAGTTGAGGCTGTCTCAAATTAAAAAAAGAGACCTCCTCTTTTCTTTGGTGCACAAATTTATAATCAGAAACTTACCTTATACCTCAAAATTCCACCATCGAGTTTTTCAGCATTATTTTATCTTTTTCATCTAACTTTGCCACCACATATTTCCCAATATTAGTAATCAGCATTTCGTCCAAAGCGCTTACCATATCATTGTAAGTGGAATTGTCGAGCGGTTTTATCATCACAATAGGGCTATTTTCTTTTAGTTTTGAAACTTCCTTTTCAAAATTTTCTTTTGAAATTTGCAAGTTTGCTTTCAATTGTTTCAATTCTTCTACTTGGGTAACAATTTCGGCATTTTTATCCAAAAGAACTTTCCGAAGTCCGGTCGATGCAAAATCTGTTCGAGTTAAATAGTTTGATTGTTTCAAATCCGGTTCACCCTGAAAATAATACACATGATGATTTTTCCCAAGATAAACGGTTACCGCTTTCGATTTAGGCACTTCTGTGTTTGCACCTTCTTTAGCAGGCATAGTAATTTTCATACTTTGCGGTTTTATCATAGTGGTCGCCAACATAAAGAAGGTTATCAGGAGCATATTCATATCTACCATCGGAGTGAAATCCACCCGCAATTGAACTTTCTTTTGGCGGGTTCTGTTTCGTTCTCCACGCTGTGTTTGTTGAATTTCAGCCATAGTTTTGTAATTTTAGAGGTAAACATTTTTTGTTTTTTAAGACGATGCACGCATAGTTTCTTCTCATTGCAATTTAAAATTCACCGGAACATAATATTTTACTCTTACAGCTCTTCCTCCTTGTTTTCCGGGAATCCATTTCGGCATCGATTTTATTACGCGCATCGCTTCTGCATCTAAATATCTATCCACACCTTTTGCTATTTGAACATCCTCAATGGAACCATCTTTTCCTATCACAAATTGTACGGTAACTTTCCCCTGAACATTATTTTCTTGTGGAATAGTCGGATATTTGATATTTTCACTCAAAAATTTCATCAGTTCAGCTTCGCCACCGGGAAAAGAAGGTTGAATCTCCAGTCCAACCATATTATGAACATCATTGTCTTCTATTTTTTCACCTGTAATCTCTGTATTTGTTTCTAAAGTTCTTGGATCAACTCCATTTATATCGCCTTCTGCATTTCTGTCAGATATTACAGCCTGAGTTTCTGTCAGTACTGATGCCGGAGGTATTTCATCTTCAGGTCTTACTTGATCATCCGGTTTTATAACAGGAGCAATAAATTTAATTTGTGGAAACACTGGTTTAGATTTTGGAGTTTCAATTTGCGGTCTAATTGGTTCCTTGTCTTTTTCTGGTGGAGGCAATTTTGTTATTTCAATCACATCACTGTAAATCTCTTTTTCTTTATTTAGAAAAAGTTTATTAGATATTTTTGAAAAAGAAAAAGTGAGTATCACCAGCATAGTTACCATTGCAAAAGCAGTCCAGTGTCTTTTGGAAGACTCTTTTCGGAGCAAATAAGCCCCATATTCCTTGTTTTTTCCTTCAAAAATGATGTTGCACCATTCGTTTGAGGTTAGATTAATTTCGCGTGCCATAATAATTCATTTTTAAATCGATTAATAATTTGATGAGCTAAAAAACGGTCGACTATTTTCGCTTTACTTATCTAACACAAAAGTAAAGCCCGTACCTGCAAATTGTACGGGCTTTATCGAATGTTAACGCCTTAAAAGGAATTAATTTGTTGATAAACAGATTTTTAAACAGGGATAAGTTAACGCTCCGAAAATAGTCAGTCCATCTCTTTTTCTAAATTCTCAGGAATTTTCACACCGTTTTCTTCCATTTTTTTCTTTAATTTGGATTTGCGTACGCGAATGCTTTCTACCGATGTATTTAAAAGTGTCGCCATTTGCTGATTATCGGCGCCGGTGGCAAGAAACGCCATCATCAGTTTCTCGCTTTCGTTGAAAAGTTGACTTTCATTTACTTTGATTCCGGTTAAATCGGCAAAAAGTTCATCGCTGAGGAATTGTGTTTCACTTATTTTGGTGGTTTGTATGTAGTTTTTATATTCATTTTCAATACGTTCCAGTAGCTGTGGATTTTTTGAAATGTAACCGTGGCTCTTTAAGTCCATCAAAAAGTTTTTAATATCGAGATTTCGTTGTGAAATTTGTCTGTAAATAGGAATAACAAATTGCTTTTCCACCAGTTTTCTTTCTGCCAGCTTTTTATCGAGCGCAGCTTGCTTTGCTCGCTCTTCCACAAGCATCTTTTGCTGTTCAAGAATTTTATTTTCTTTCAAAATCAATTTTTCGTTTTCTTTTCTAATACGAGCTTTATTTCTGTAAATCAATGTGATAAGAATAAAAACAAAAGCCAGCATCATAATTGAAAATTGCAGCCACACATTATCGCTTTTCAACCGAATTGCTTTTCGTTCCGATTCAGAAGCATCGTATTTTTTCTCCAATTCCAAAATTTGCGTGTTCAATTGTTGTGTTATTGCTTTATTCATCAGCGAATACACTTGCGAATATGCTTCGCTGCTTTTTTTGAAATTATTCATTTTAGCAGCAATTTCCGCCACATTCAAATAGTAATAATAATTGAGGTAAAACGCGGTATCCACTATGTTTTTAGCTGCAAGTTCTCCGTAATACAACGCGCTGTCCAACTTATTGAGGTATTTATAGTTATCGGAAATACGAAAATAATCGGCTACCAACGCATGACTGTCGTTTTTAGATTTATCGGAAGACAATAATTGATAATCCAGCTTTAAAGCGTTTCTGTATCGTTTTTCACTGTTATAAAAAGCGGCTTCGGCATTTCGAATATCACGTATTTGTTCTTCGGAATAAACAGGAAACACTTGCAACTCTTGCAAAATGGATTTCGCGGTAAAAAAATCGAGCGCTTTCATCCGATTCCAATACATATCCCGGTAGGTTTTGAAAAGGACGGCGCTGTCGTTAAGCGTTTCGGCAATAAACAAAGCTTGCTTGAAGTATTCGTGCGATTGAGTCACGTTATTGTTTTTATTGTGAATTAATCCCAAATAATAATATGCAATTTGCGTATCGCGCATATTAAGGGCTTCACTTTCGTCTGCTTCTTCCGATAAACTCAAGGCTTTTTTGATTGGTTCGTACGCTTTGTTATCGGAAATACCCGACTGGAAACGAATGATTCCCTGATACATTAATGCACGCAAATAATTTTGTGGAAAATGACGCGGATTTTTGGAAAATACTTCCACAATTCGATTAATAGTGGTGTCGGAAGTGAATTTAATTCCTTTTTTATCGGAAACAATAATTTTTATCAGCTCAAAATAAGATTTTTCATAGTCGTTTGCGTTTTTCTCCCGCACTGAATCAATATGATTAAAAACGTAATTCGGATATTTATACGTCATACTGTCCATTTCAATCAATTTATCCATATAGTTTTTATTCTGATATGATTGACAGGAGTTTACGTTTATCAACAACATCAAACTTATCCCAACGAAAATAATTGAACGATATGAAAATTTGAATTTTAGCATAAAAAATCGCGGAAAACAAATATTTTCCACGAAAATAACGGAAAGTTTTGAAAAAACGTTAAAACTATCGAAAGAATTGTACAAAAAGAGAGGTAAGATATTAGACAGAGGTCAGAAGCAGATATACAAATTACATCCAACCTGTTCTTTTATTTTATATATTCCTAACTACGGGAAAAGTACAATTAGCTGGGATTAAAAAGAAAATCCCCAGCTACCAGTGATCTGTACCCCAAAAGTTAGACAAAAAACTTTTGGGGTATTTTTATGGCAAAAATTGAACGAAAATATCTGAGACACAGTTATTCAGAGAAAATGAAGGTTGTAGAATTATACAATCAAGGTTATGGGAATATAATTATAAGCAGGAAATTAAAAATCAGTACTGCAACAGTAAAAACATGGCTTCGAATTTACAGGGGAAAAGGATTGTTAGGTTTTGAGAGACAGCCCAATAAATCACTAACTATAGATTTAAAGGAGTCAGTAGTGCGTGATGTATTAGAAAATTTATTATCTTTCCCGTCTGTAGCGCTAAAATATGGAATAAGTTATTCTACGGCTTATAATTGGGTGCAACAGGTAAAGCAAGAAGGCTTTAACTTATTAAAAGAAACCAAGAGAGGGCGCCCTGCTAAAGATATGGGAAGATTAAAGAAAAAGGAACCGGAAACGGATATAGAAAAAATGGAGGCTGAACTTCGTTACTTAAGAGCAGAAAACGCTTACTTAAAAAAAGTGAGAGCTTTAGTTCAGGAACGGCTATTACGCGAAANCGGGAAAAAGCCAAAGCCATCGAAGAACTAAGGCTCAAATATTCGCTTTCTGATTTGCTGAAAGCATCATCGATGGCGCATGCGACATTCTATTACCATTTAAAAGCCCTTCAGAATCCGGATAAGTATCTTTTCGTAAGGGAACAAATAAATGATATTTTTACGTCCAATAAGGGCAGATACGGATATCGACGCATTACAATGGAACTTCATAACAGATCCATTAGAATCAACCATAAAACAGTTGAAAGACTCATGCGTGAGGATGGTATAAAATGTCAGGTGAGACTTAAAAAATATCGTTCTTACAGAGGTCTGGAAGGCAGAATTGCTCCCAACGTGCTGGAACGTGATTTTGTGGCTGACAGACCTAACAGTAAATGGGCAACAGATGTTACAGAGTTTGCTTTGTTTGGGCAGAAAAGGTATTTATCTCCTATTTTGGATTTATATAATGGAGAAATAATAAGCTTCAATATAAGTAGAAGTCCCAACTTATTAATGGTTACAAAAATGCTAACTAAAGCAATTAAATCTATACAAGGAGACACAAATCTAATCTTACACTCAGATCAGGGCTGGCATTATCAAAACAGATATTATCAAGATATGCTAAGAAAAACAGGAATTACACAAAGTATGTCCAGAAAAGGTAATTGTCTGGATAATGCAGTAATGGAAAACTTTTTTGGGATTCTTAAATCTGAGTTATTATATTTACAGAAATTTTCAAGTATTGAACAGTTTGAGTCTGAACTAAAGAAATATATTTACTATTACAATAACGACAGAATTAAAGCAAAACTAAAAGGACTAAGTCCGGTTAAGTTCCGAACCAAGTCCTTTCAATCTTAATTATTAATCCGTCCAACTTTTTGGGGGCAGATCACAGTTCATTTATTCTGCATATCCGTGTGAACGGGGTAATTGCGAATAGGCACACTACGATGAATGAGGGTTATTTTAAAAAGGATTTACTGCATTGACCATAGTCTTTTACCATAACCTTTAAAACATATACACCTGATGTTAGGGATGCTATACTAAAAGTCTGATTTGGGGTCGTTGTTACATTCATTCTCAACACATCACTTGAATCATATATTGCTGCCGAAGTAATCACTAAATCATCCATTATGGTTTCTCCTACCTTGATTTGGTATTTAGCATCTGTTCCTGTTTTTGTGAAAACACAAGATGCGGTTGTATAGGTACTTCCAATAATTAGGGTATCACTCATAACACTCCCAAAATTATTAATAGCCTGCACACTGACGGAATATCTTTTTCCCGGATTAAGATTGGAAAAAACACAAACCGATTGTTCCTTGCTATTTAAGGAAATAACATTGTCGGAAGTTTCGCCATAAACGGCATAATTTATTTTATATTTGAGACTTCCTTCGGCGTTAAATCCAATAAATGCCGTTATATTTTTGGCATGCATTGTAGTGTCCAGTAAAGCAATTTGAGGTTTATCCGGTTTAAATGGGATGTAAAATTTATAACAAGCCGTATCTTTAATGTTTTTATAAAAGCGGCAACACGATATTATGCCTTTCACGTAAGTATTGTCATCCTTCCCGCGAGTCCATTCACCCTCAGGAATAGTGTCGGATTTATACTTTACTATAAGAGATTGGCTTTTTGACACAGCGATATCAAATAATGTCCCGTCTTTCTTTACCAAACCGGCACTGAAAACAATCGAATCATAAGGGCATTCGTTTATTCCGAAAGTATAGCTTGTTTCGGGATTTAATACTTGTGATGTTATTTCCGATGGACTGACAATCTGAAGTTTTACTACAGTTGGGTCTTCACTTTTACAACCGAACATTGAAATTGCAGCAAAAAGCAACAATACTATTTTCTTATTCATATAATTGTAAATTTATTTAAGATATTATAATGTGACTTATTAACAATACAGCCAAATAAAAATAATTACAAGGCTATATTGATAATTTCCACATTTTTATTTTATAAACGTTTTTGCACAAAACCCTCTCCTCTACTTGAACTCTTAATACATATACGCCTGATAACAAATGATTTGAACTGATTGGCATGTGCAATGGCAGCAAACTAAAAAATAAACGAAATTTAATGAAAGATATTGCCATAACCGCATCCATAAATATTAATTGTCAGAATGCGGTTATTAAGTGTGGTTATTTCAAAAATGATTTACTGCATAGCCCATAGTCTTTTACCGTAACTTTTAAAACATATACACCTGATGTTAGTGATGCGATGCTGAAGGACTGATTTGGGGTTGTTGTTACATTCATTTTTAATACCCCCCGTTCGTCGTAGTCTCCAGACTACGACGTGTTAAAAATAATGCTCCTGCATTATACAAAGCAGAGCTTTGTTTTTAGCTTGACGTAGCTACAAGCTACGCCAAACATTGTAACCGCTAACAGACACACTACGCTGAACTAAGGATATCAATTTTCTTTATTCTTCAATCCAGTAATTATGGATTTTACGAGCAATATAAGTCCACCTGATGCAGATAATATAAAAATGAATCCAGCAGGGTTATGTATTCCTTTCATTATGATGAGTATTATTGATGTTATAACAATTATTCCCAATACAATGGCAAGTGTAATAAGGAATTTTCTACTTTGGAAAATTGTCCCTTCTTCGTAAATTGGTGTTTCAGTACTTTTCTTTTTATTATATTTATCTATTACTCTGCCTAAATGATATATAAATTCATAAAAATCATCTTTACCACCCAAGTAATAATGATCAAATCTTATTTTTCTGCCAGATTTTAATCTTATGATAAGGGAATTAAAAGTATTTGAATAACTAGGCTTACATGATTTAATTTCAGTTAATAAAATTTCTTCCGAAGGTTTTAACTTACCCCAAAAATAAGGTTTTATCCAATTTAATGTTATTTTATCATCTTCGATGATTACTTCCATTAATGATTTTGTAAAATATTTTGGAAGAATTGTAACATATAATATCCACAATATTATCATAATCATTATCATGCTCATTACCCCATAAGGTAATTTTAGAAAAAGAAACGGAGAAAAAAAACTTATAATTCCTAATATAAGAAGACCGTATATAAAGCAAACTTTCGAATAATTATTTAATTTATATGTATTCATACTTAATTGTTATTACTTATTTTACCTATATCCAATATTGTCGTCAATCCAGCCATTTATTTGATCGCCGTAAATAAGCTGTCCTGTTCCCCATATAATCCCCACAATAGCTGCAGCAGCTATTATTTCAGGTGCTGCAACAATCGTTAAAATTCCAGTGCCAACACCAACTGCACAGTTAACTCCCGTTCGTCGTAGTCTCCAGACTACGTCGTGTTAAAAGAAAAGCTCCAGCTTTTTTTTCTATAATTAAAGCGATGACGCTTTGTTTTTAGCTTGACGTAGCTACAAGCTACGCCAAACATTGTAACCGCTAACAGACACACTACGCTGAACTAAAGAATGCCCCATAACACAGCCTCAGTTGATCTTTTTAAACATGTCCGTAAAGATAAAATCGTTTTATAATAAACAAAAGGATAGGCACAATAATCATAAAAAGAACTATTAATCTTTTTATAATGATTTTCTTTTTGTCGTTTATTTCATTATATTCTTCATTTATATTATAGAAAGTCTTTCCTTTATAATATCTCACATATAATAAAACAAAGATAAAAGAAGCTATAATTAATAAACCTAAAGAATTTAGTGAAGAATAATATTCTATAACGCTGTATTTCTTTATCAATCCTATACAATATATTACCGTATCGATTAAAAAGGTATAATACAAAGTAGTATGAATTAGTGCACTCCATTTTGCTTCATCCTCAGTTCTGTTCAGTCTATTTGTTAAAAATAGATAAGTTACATAAAAAAAATAATCAATTGCTTTCATCTTAAAAAAGACTTTTTACCATACTGTATTAGTATAATCTCCCAGAGTTGGATTATACCCCCTGCTGGCGCAAGTTTGTAACTTGTGCCATGTTCTGTTAAGAACAAAATATTGTCTTGCTCTACAAACAACACACACACTACAAGTCTGCACGAGCAGGAGGAATTTTAGTATAAAATCGCGGAAAACAAATATTTTCCACGAAAATAACGGAAAGTTTTGAAAAAACGTTAAAACTACCGAAAGAATTACGCAAAAAGAGACGAAAGATTAAAAGTGTCCTTCGTCCTATGGTATTTATAACACTATTATATTTATTATTAGGAACCTACTCCGACAAGCGAATTTCAATCCAGAAAAATATTAGCACAAGCACTTTTGAATTTTACAATAGCTGGAATTATTGAGAATTCCAACTATTATTTCACATCTTTTGCTCTTTTATTTCGCATATCTGTTACTCTGGATCACTGCAAACGCGTCCATAATGGCTTTTACATCGTTGGCAGTTAATTGGGCGGTAATGAGGTTCTGTTCCATAGTAAGTTGATTTAAGATTAGATGAGATTGATTGTTTAAGGTTGTTGACAAATTGATAAATTTTATTCTCAACTTTCGCCAATCGTTCCTTTATGGAAGAACAATTGGCAATAAGTTGAAAACTGCACAAAATTTATAAAACAATACCACTTCTCAGGCAATGTTTATGGAGACTAAATTATCTAAAACGAAAAACTCCCGCAATGTTTTTGCGGGGACGAACAGAAAGTAACGCTAAAAACAAGCTTAAGATTCTACTTATCAGCTATTTGCAAAATGAAAGTAACGCAGAAAAGAAATTGAAAATTATTAGATGATGATGTTTTTTATATCGATGTTATGAACTTGTAGTTTAATTCTGAGTTTTGCTTTTCGTCCTCGAATACTCGACTCTGTTGTATTAAAAAGGACTGCTATTTGTTTGTTGTCAAGTTTCATTGCTACAAAAACCAGCAGCATCTTTTCGTTTTCATTTAGTAATTTGCAGTTTTCACTTTCAATTCCGGTAAATTCTGTGAACTTTTCATTTGTAAGGAAATTATCTGCATGTATATTTGATGTTGAAATAAAATCCTGATAGGTTTCACTGATTTTTTGTGAAAGTTGCTTGTTTTTTGCAAGATGCGAATTGGTAAGTAAATCAGATAAAAACGATTTAATTTTGGCATTACGCTGTGATATTTGCTGATATAGAGGTAAAATAAACTCTTTTTCTATCAATTCACGTTCTACTTTTACTTTTTTCTGCTCCAACAGTTGGTTTTCTTGTGTAATAAGCCGTGCTCTCATGCTACTTTGTTTGCCTCGTTGTCGCAATATAATCAACAAAGCAATCAACACAACGACTAATATAATGCCTGACAATCCCATTATATTTCCACGGTTACGAATACGTAACATTTTATTTTCTACTTTCTTTAAATCATATTTTTTCTCCAACTCCAAAATATGATTATCCAAATCTTTTCTTACAGCTTTATTTCTTAATTCATAAGCTTTTTTATAAGCTACTGAGCTTTTTTGCCATAAATGCAGTTTTTCGGATATTTCCCCTATATTTTTATAATAATAATGCAAGAAAGCAGAAGTTGTATCAGGGATATGTTTTTCCGCCAGTTCCGCATAGTATAAAGCGCTGTCTAATTGTCCCGTTTTTTGATAATTGTACGAAATCCTAATATATAATGGAGATAAATCCTGTGGATAGTTATCCTCAAGTAATAATTTTTTGTTTACTACCAACGCTTGTTTATAATTGCCAATATGGTAATTATAAGTTGCAGAAATATGCGCTATACCTATTTTTTCTTCATAAGATGTATTTTTTAAAGCCTTCAGAGCATCCATATAGTATTTAGCCAAATTATATTCTGATTTCCTCAGGTATATCCAAAACAAACTAGTATAAGCACTTATTATATAATCCTGATTTCCTGTTTTTTTTGCGTTTTCAGCTGCTTTAAGGAAATATTGAATGCTATAATTCAGGTTACTATTATCTTCTTGTATTACTCCTAAATAATAATAACACAAAAATAATACAGAGTGGTTTACTTCAAAACGATTTGTCTCCATATATTCTATCGCTTGTTTTATCGGTTCGTAAGCAGTGCTGTCCCTTATACCCATTCTATAACGCACAAATCCACAATACATTAATGAGCGGGCATAATTAATCGGATATTCATTTTTTTTGCCTTCAAGTAACGTAGATGATAATTTTATCAAACTATCTGAGCTAAAAGTAAAATAGGTTTTATCTTTAGATATTACATCAAGTAAAATAAAATAGCCATAATTATATTTGGAAAGATTCTTAGGATTTATATTCTTTAAGCTATCGACAGTTTTATCGGGAGAGGTTTGTAAGAGCGTATCCAATTGTACAAGGCGGGCGAAATCAGCTTTGTGCTGTGGTGTATTGCATCCAAGTAGAAAAAGAAATAGTAATGAAATTATGATGAATTTATTTTTCATAGCTAAATATTCAAAATTCCATATTTGTTGAAAACAAATATTTTTCACGAAAATAACGGAAAGTTTTGAAAAAACGTTAAAACTACCGAAAGAATATGCAAAAAAGACGGAAGTATCTTGAATATTGCTTCTTGCCTCTTAAACAGCGGCGCTATAAATCAGAAAAGTAACCAACGTAGCGAGTAACGTCAGAATAGGAATGTTATAATAAATTTTATCTTGATTGGAATCTCGAAATAAAACGGGATGAAGTTTTTTTATCAACCAATAAACAAATAAAGCTGCAAAAACTCCCACAATGGCTCCTCCCAACACATCTCCGGGATAATGAACTCCAAGAAAAACACGTGAATAAGCGACCAAAGCCGCCCAAAGTAAAACCACAATAGTATAAATTCTATTTTTAAAAAGTAACGAAGTGAGTAAAGCCAAACCAAAGGAATTTGCGGCATGCGAAGAGACAAAACTGTAACCTCCTGCTTTATAATTATTTACCAAAACCACCATATCCTGAATGGAAGGATCGCGGGAAGGACGTAAACGCTGCACTACATTTTTTAATACTCCGGAAGCGGTTTGATCTGCAATAACAATACAAAGAATCAATCCCAATACTATCCACCACGATTCTTTTTTCCATTTTTTAATCACTACAAATAAAATAGCGGCATAAAAAGGAATCCATACCAGTTTGGCAGAAATCAACAGCATCAAATTATCCCAAAATGCAGGATAGTCGTTGTTTAACGCCAACAGCCATTGTTTGTCAATCGAATCGAGATAGTGAATTATTTCCATGTTAGTTGATTAGTTGATTGGTATATTAGTTAATTGGTCAATATTTTTGTTAATACAACTCAACCATTTTACTATTTAACCATTTACTAAATTCTCTCCATCGTGCTTTCTTCAATCCAACCGATGGCGCCGTTTTCTACTTCAATTTCAGCCCAATTAGTTAAAGTACTTTTAATGCGCACTTTTGTTCCTTCGTGAAGTTGAAAAAGGTCTGTTCCACTTTTATCCGGTGAACTTTTAACCGTTACCGCTCCGTTCATTATTATTGCATCGCGGTGTTTCAACATCTGATCTTTTCTGACACCGGATAAAGTAAATGCTGCAAGTGTTAAAAAAATGGAGACAAAGGCAGCGTAAAAAGAAACCTTCCGCCTGCTTCGTTCTCTGGAAAAAGCAAAAAGCAACAATAAAATTAATGTTACAACAAACGCAATGATACTAATTACAGCCCACTGATTACTTGTAAAACATTCAAGGACAGAAATTGCCCATCGTTTTACAAAAAAACTTGGTGTGGTTCCAAGATTATCGACTACTTTTTGTTTGGCAAAATTCAGATTATATTCCGCATCTTTATAATCCGGTTTCAAACGCAAAGCCCGCTCATAATTTAGTATGGAAAGCCCAATTTCATTTGATTTAAAATAGGCATTGCCAAGGTTATAATATAATTCTGCCGAAAATCCTTTTTTCAGCTCGCTCTCATATATTTTTGCTGCATCGGAATAATTTCCTTGCTTGTAAAACTCATTTGCCTGTTTCAAAACATCAGCATCTTGAACTGTATTCTGTGCTGATAATGAAAATGTTGCAAACAAAATGATGTAAATATATAAAAATAGTTTTTTCATTTTCTTTTAAGTTTAGCCACAAAAAAACATCGAGTTTTTCATAAAACAAATAAAGAGTTTTTATAAAATTACTTTTTCCTGAAAGATTGCTCCAAATCACTAATGGCGTTTAACGCTTCATCATATAAATTACCCATTTCCTGTTGACCTGAATTAGGTGCGTAACTTGCAAATTCACAAGTATTTAATATCTCCATAAATTGACTTGTAATATCAGGAGAAACTCCCTTTTGCTCCATATTGAAAGTAATATTTTCTTTATTCAATGACGAGACCGGAATGGAAAGTTTATCAGATAAATAAGTCCAAACGGTTTTCATCACTTCGGCATAAAACGCTTCTTTTTTACCTTCAGAAAGTAACTTTTGAGCTGTTTTTAATCGTTTTTGAGCTACTTTATTGGCGCGTTTGTTTTTCACAAACTGAATATCGGCATTTTCCTTCACCTGTTTTCTGAAATAAACAAATAAAATAGCTGTAATCAACAATGGAATCAAATACAACATCCAAAAGAGAATGCTTCCAAAAAACGGTGTTTCTTCCGATTTCAATTTTATTTTATCGGTATAAATATAACGAATATCTTTTGCTATTTGCTGCACGTCTTCTTTGTTTGTATAATTTCCCACTACAGAAGTTTCGCCTCCTTCGCCTTTTGCAACATTTATTTTATAAGCTGAAGTACGAAGTGTTTTGTAAGTTTTATCCTTCAAATCGAAATAAGACAACTCTGCCGAAGGTATGTCGTAAACGCCTGAATGACGCGGAATAAACATATATTCAATGGTTTTGGTACCGGAAACGCCGGTGGAATTTGTACTGAATTTGTTATCAGTTTTTGGGTCGTACACTTCAAATGATTCGGGGAATTTTATTTCCGGATTTTTAAGCAGTTTCATATTTCCAGTACCGGAAATGACTACTTTAATTGTTACAGGATCGTTTGCCTTTACATTTGTGGAAGTAATGGAGGAATTCAGATTGAAATTCCCAACAGCTCCGGTGAACGATGCTGGTTTTCCTGTTAAAGGCAACGCATTTACTTGTATTTTTGCCCCTTGCGCTACCATATTTTTTGAAACATTGGTATATGAATCAAAAAAATCATCAAAAATACTGCGCACTTGCGAGCGGTTTTGAACACGAAGAATGGCGGTAAAAGTAGCTTTATCTATTTGAATTTCTCCCGTTCGCTGCGGAAAGAGCAATACCTGATACAAAACAACCGTTCCGTAGTTTTTGCCGTTATAACTTTCATAAGAAAGCTGTTTATTTTGGGGTTGTTGAATTTCTTGTTTTAAAAATCCCTGAAAATCGGGGAATTTCATATCGGTAAATTGCGCTACATCCAGCAATGTATAAAGTTTATAGGTTACCATAATGGCTTCCTGTTCGTAAACATTGGTTTTAGAAACGCTCATACGCACAAAAACGTTATCGTTTGAAACCGAAGTCGCTTTTGATACGGGTCTTTCTTCATTATCACCGCCTAATTGCTGTTGCTGATTTTTAGGCGCTTTGCTTTCAGGTAAAACCTTAATGGTTAGGTTATTGGATAAATATTTTTCACCTTTTACAGAAATGGATGCGGCAGGTATTTTAAAAGTACCTTCTTTTTGAGCCATCAATGTATACGTGTATGAATTTTCAACGGAAGATGAAGTTTTTCCGTTAATTATCTGATAACTTGAACTGTGCGAGGAAAATGGTCCGGCAAGAATTTCAAAAAATTGAAAATCGGGAGTTTTTAAATCATCGGCGTCCGCATTTACTGAATAAACCAGCTGAAATGGCGTATTCATATATACCGTAGCAGGCGCTTCGGCTGTAAATTTTACATTTTGAGCTGTAATTTGCAAAAATGTAAAAAATAAAATGCTTGATATTAAAAAAAATCGTTTCATACTAGACTTTTTAACTTCAGACTTCGGACTTCAAGCAATTACCAGTCCTTTTCCGCACGTTTCACGCCTCTTGCACGCGCTTTGTCTGCTTTTTCTTTGGCGTCTTTTTCATCCTGCTGCAAAGCATCCAAAATTTGTTGTGCATTTTCTTTCGACATTTGCGGTTCCTGCGGCTGTGGCTGAGGTTTTTTGTTTTCTTTATCTTGTTGTTTATCCTGATTTTGATCTTTATTTTGTTGCTGGTCTTTGTTTTTATCCTGATTGTTTTTATTGTCTTTGTTATTCTGGTTATTTTGTTGCTGTTTTTTTAATAACGCCATTGCATAAGCTAAATTATAGCGCGTTTCATTATCTGATGGATTATTTTTCAAAGCCAATTGAAATGCTTTAATACTTTCTTCAATTTTCTTTTGAGAAAGTAACGAATTTCCCATATTGTGAAATTCGGCAGCAGCTTTTTTCTTGTCTGAGCCCACAAAAGGTAATGCCGCCTGATATTGTTTCATAGCTTCATCAAATTTACCTTGTTTATAAAGTGCATTGCCTAAATTGTAATTTGCTTCAAATGATTTGTTGTTTTTTACTATCGCTTTCCGATATTCAATTTCTGCTTCGGTAAATTTTTCTTTTTTATAAAGTCGATTGCCGGAAATCACATCATTGGCTTCTTTCTGCGCAAAAGTCAACGACGGCATTAAACAAATCATTGTAAAAAGAACATTTTTCAAATACATCTTCTTTCCTCCTATTAATTTTCTCCAAAAATATTGATTCTACTAAGCTGTTTGTTTTTTCTGTTGAATATAAATGTATCCACAACCAATAAAATAAGAGCGATAAATGCAAACGACTGAAACTGCTCGTTGTACTGTGAATATATTTTTGTTTCAATATCTGCTTTTGCAAGTTTATCCAACTCCTTACTTACGGTACGCAAAGCAGAATTTGTATTATCAGCCCGCACATAAATTCCTTTTCCTGCCTGTGCAATGCTGTTACACATTTCTTCGTTAAGTTTCGATACAACTACATTTCCTTCTTTATCTTTTTTAAAACTCATTGTTCCCCCAATAGGAATTGGAGCTCCTTCCGGTTTTCCCATTCCCACAACGTATATTTTTATGCCGTTTTCTGCCGCTAATTTTGCCGCCGCAACTGCATCATCTTCGTGATTTTCTCCATCGGTAATTACAATAATAGCACGTGAAGCGGTAGATTTGGGACCGAATGATTTTATTGCCATATCAATTGCGGAACCAATTGCCGTTCCCTGACGGGGTACCATTTGTGTATTGATGGATGAAAGAAACATTTTAGCCGAAACATAATCCGTAGTTATCGGTAACTGAATATAAGCGTCTCCTGCAAAAACAATCAAACCAATTTTATCGTTGCTCATTCCATCCACCAATTTCGACAGAATTTGTTTTGCTTTATCCAAACGGCTTGGTTGTATATCTTGCGCCATCATAGAATTTGAAACGTCCAACGCCACCATTACTTCTATCCCTTTTTTCTTTACGTTTTCTTCTTTTGTTCCAAACTGTGGCTGTGCCAACATAACAACTATGAGAATAATTGCCAATAATTGACTGTAAAATTTAATATGCGGACGTAAGTACGACACATTCGGCATCAACGAAGCAATTAAAGCCGGATTACCCCATAATTTAATATTTTTCTTTCGTTGATAGGATGTATAAACAAAAGCCGCTACCAATAAAAGTACCGGTATAAGCAAAAACAAGTATTCTATGCGTGCAAATCGAAACATCTTTTTTGTAGATTTTTAAACTTCAGGTTTCAGACAAAAAGAAAATCTGATGTCTGACGTCTGAATTATGGCGCTGTTCGCAACCAAGTATTTTTCAACAATATCTCAGCAAATAAAAATAAAAATGATAACAAACCGAACACGTAAAATAATTCGGTTTTATTACTGAATTCTTTTACATTTATTTTCGTTTTTTCCAATTGATCGATTTCCTGATAAATTTCGCGTAATTTGGCATTATTTGTAGCCCTGAAATATTTTCCTCCGGTTTTATCCGCTATTTGTTTCAAAGTTTCTTCATCAAATTCTGATTGCATTTGCTGATAACGAACTCCAAACGGTGTAGGAACCGGAATATTTACCATTCCGTGCGAACCAATTCCAATAGCATACACACGAATTCCGAATGTTTTTGCAATTTCGGCGGCTGTAACAGGTGCAATATCTCCCTGATTATTGGAGCCATCCGTTAACAAAATCACTACTTTTGATTTTGATTTGCCTTCTTTTACTCTATTTACAGCATTTGCCAAACCAAGTCCGATGGCTGTTCCATCTTCAATCATTCCGTATTTTACACTTGAAAAAAGATTGAGCAACACATTATGGTCAATTGTGAGCGGACAAAGCGTGAAACTTTCGGCTGCAAAAACCACCAATCCAATGTTATCGTTCGGACGTGAAATTATAAACTCGGATGCTACGGATTTTGCGGCTTCGATGCGGTTTGGACGTAAATCTTCCGCCTGCATTGTTCCCGAAATATCCATTGCCATCATAATATCAATTCCTTCGGTAGTTTCCGAACGCCAACTGCTTGATGTTTGCGGACGTGCAATTGCCAAAATAAGAGCTGCCAATGCAAGCATTCTTAAAAGAAATGGCAAATGACGAAATTTCAATCTCTTAGTTTGGGACATTTTTTTTAATTTCCCCACTGAAGAAATTTGAACACTTGCATCAGAGTTGCGCATTTTCCACCAATACCAAAAAACAATTGGTATCAACAGTAATAAAAAAAACAAATATCCAGGATTATGGAATGTCATACTCTACTTTTCTACTTTGTTATCCTCTTTCGTATCTAAAATTTCTTCTTTTATCTCGTCTAAGGGTTTTATTTCTTCTACTTTTGTTTGATTTACAAACAAATACGCATTTAATAAACTTAATTCGTTTTCAGTTGTGGCAGGATTCCATTTTGCAAATTTCACTAAATCAGCTAACTGTAAAATCTGTTTCAATCCATCGTATGCAGCAGGTTTATCGGCTTTAAGAAATTGCATTTTTTGAAGAATTTCTTCCGAAGTAATTTCCATACTGTTTATATTAAAAGCACGTTCGATATAATTACGAATTACATCTGTAAGTTCTGTGTGATATTCCTTAATTCGTCCTTGTTGCCAAATTTTTTCATTTTTTATTTTGTCCAGCTTTTCTAAAGCTTCTACATGCGCGGGAATGATTGATTTTGATTTTTCCGTAACAAAAATTGGTTTTTTACCTTTAAACCGTCGTACTAAGAAGAACAGTAAAACTACCAAAGCAATTACAAGAGAAACTAAGAGAAACTTCTTAAAAAACTCTGCCCAGTTAAATTTCGGCTTGAATACAGGTTTAATATCAGCAATCACATTGGAAGTTGTATCTATTTTGAAAGGTTGTATCACTTTTATCGACGTAGAATTACTCCAAGCGGTATCATTCCCTGAAACGAAAGGATATTCCGGTACATAAATCAATGAGTCATGAAATGAAGTAACTACATAATGTGCATTGACCTGAATTTTATCGGCAGAAAGTTTTACCGTATCTAACTTTTGTTGTTGTACAATTTCTAATGCTCCCACAATAGTATCAGAAAACAAAGGGAAATTTACTTTTTGTTTCGGAGATTGCACCACCTCAAAACGCAACGCAGTTTGATTTCCAATCCACATCTGTGTAGAATCCATTTTAGCTTTTACCGTAATTGGTTGAGCATTCAATAATCCAACACCTGACAGAAAAAAGAGAAAAATATATAAAAAAGAATGTTTCATTCTATTTTGTTGTTATGTGTTTCAAGTTCCGTGTTTCTTATGTGATTTTAGTATGTAAATTTTAGATTTGCTTTTGAATATTATAATTGTTTGCTGCTCTATTGCTCAAAGCTAATATTACGCTCTTAATCTAAACAATTTCATTAGCGATTTTACATAATCTTCATTTGTTGCTACCGAAACAGAATCCACGCCCGACTGTGTAAATGCCTTATGCAGAAACAATTGGCGTTCATCCCAAGCATGCTTGTAAGTAGTTCTCAAACGTTTGTCGGAAGTATCAATCCAAATACGTTCGCCTGTTTCAGCGTCTTTGAGTTTTATAAGCCCCACGTCAGGCAAAACCGTTTCTCTTATATCATACACCTGAACAGCAACCACATCGTGTTTTCGATTGGCAATTGTTAGTGTGTGGTTAAAATCTTCGGAAATGAAATCGGAAATTACAAAAGCAGTGGAACTTTTTTTAATTGCATTTGTGAAGTAACGAAGCGCGCCTGCAATATCTGTTTTATTACTTTGCGGTTCAAAAACAAGTAACTCGCGAATAATATGCAATACGTGTTTTTTTCCTTTTTTAGGCGGAATAAATTTTTCAATTTTATCTGAAAAAAAGATTACACCGACTTTATCATTATTTTGAATGGTAGAAAAAGCCAACGTAGCGGCTATTTCAGTAATAATATCTTTTTTTAGATTTTCATTCGTTCCAAAATCACGACTTCCTGAAACATCGACCAAAAGCATTACGGTTAACTCGCGTTCTTCCTCAAATACTTTAATATAAGGATGCCCAAAACGAGCCGTTACATTCCAGTCGATGGAACGAACATCATCCCCAAATTGATATTCACGCACTTCCGAAAAAGTCATGCCTCGCCCTTTAAACGCTGTATGATATTGTCCTGCAAAAATATTTTGCGACAATCCACGTGTTTTTATCTCTATTTTCCGAACTTTTTTAAGTATTTCCTGAGTTTCCATTATTTCAGCAGTGAACAGTGAGCTATGAGTAGTGAGTTGTTTGATGTGAGGTATATTTATTTTTTACTTCGAACTTAAAACTACTCACCATAAACTAAGAGCTAAATCAAGGTACTTCAACTGTATTAAGAATATCGGTAATAATTTCTTCGGAAGTGATATTATTGGCTTCCGCTTCGTAACTTAGCCCGATACGGTGACGCAAAACATCATAACAAACGGCACGAACATCTTCGGGAATAACGTATCCACGACGTTTGATAAATGCATAAGCACGAGATGCTAACGCTAAATTGATGGAAGCACGAGGAGAAGCTCCAAATGAAATCATATCTTTCATTGCATCCAATCCGTAGTCCTGAGGAAAACGAGTGGCAAATACAATATCCACAATATATTTTTCAATTTTTTCATCAATATATACCTGACGAACAATATCACGCGCAGCTACAATATCTGCAGGAGAAAGTATGGCGGAAACACTTGGTTTTTCCTTCAATAAATTCTGACGGATAATTAATTTTTCTTCTTCTTTTTTCGGATAATTGATCACCACCTTAAGCATAAAACGGTCTACTTGCGCTTCGGGAAGCGGATACGTTCCTTCTTGTTCTATTGGATTTTGCGTTGCCAACACAAGGAACGGCTCTTCCAGTTTGTATGTTTGTTCGCCAATGGTTACTTGACGTTCTTGCATTGCTTCCAATAATGCACTCTGTACTTTTGCCGGAGCACGGTTAATTTCATCAGCCAAAATAAAATTGGCAAAAACGGGACCTTTGCGAATGCTGAATTCCTCTTTTTTCTGGCTGTAAATCATCGTTCCAATAACATCGGCGGGAAGCAAATCGGGTGTAAATTGAATACGGCTGAATTTTGCCTTAATCAAATCCGATAGTGTTTTGATTGCCAATGTTTTTGCTAAACCGGGAACTCCTTCAAGTAGAATATGTCCGTCGGAAAGTAAACCAATTAATAACGATTCCACTAAATGCTTTTGTCCTACAATAACTTTGTCCATTCCCATAACAATAGCATCGACAAAAGCGCTCTGACGTTCAATACGTTCATTTAACTCTTTAATATCAACAAGTTGATTCATAATTTTATGATGTAAAAAATGATTTTTCGGAGTACAAAGATATAACTAATTCAAATGTTAAATTCCGCATTTAACATCTCTTAATCTGAATTTAGATAATTAAGTACTAGAGCCCTGTATTAGAGATTTTAAGCAGTAAAATAAATACTTTTTTAAACAAAAACTCCCGAAACTTTATTCTGTTTCGGGAGTTGTTGTTCGTTTCTTCTATTTATTCTCATAATATAAATATTCTGCAGACAATTTGTTTGCATAAGGAATGCACTTGGGATTATTTACATTAATAAGTTCCGGACTTACTTTAGGAATTCTCACCACCGTGCCCAATGCTACATTTTTAGGATCTTCTATTACATCTATATTTGCTTCATAAATATAAATCCAAAAGGCGTCGTTTCCTAAATATTTTTTTGCAAGTGTTTTCAATGTTACGCCTTGTTTTATTACTTCTGAAGCGACAAAATCTTTATACTCCCGCTCCTTTTCGAAGATATTTTCTGCAGAAAGCGTATCTGCCGATTGAGTTAAAGCGCTATCTGATTTAGCTGCAGGAATTACAATTGTTGCCTGCGGGACAATTATTTGTGTGGTTTTTACGCTATCTTTTTGTTGATTCCAATATAAATCCAAGTATGATTTCAAATAAGGAAATGATTTCCAAACGCCAAAAGCTGCTGCCAATATCAGTAACGGAATAAGAACAAACCACCAAATACGGCGATTCTTCTTTTTAGCAGGCGTAAAGGTATAATCAACGTTTTTTTCTGTATGAATATTTTCTTCTAAAATCTTTTTCTTTTGAATTTCCTGCTGAATCTCATCAATTGTTTTAGATTTTTCTTCGGAGATAATATTCTGGCTTTCAACAATATCTTCTTCTACAAATTCTTCTTTGCTTTCTTCATCAGTAAGCGATTCTGAAACAATGGAATCAGTTTCTTCCACAGAAGATTCTTCATTTAAATCGTCTTCCGTTAATTTTGTTTCTTCAAAGCCGGATTCATCTTCTTTAGGTTCAATAATATTTTCTTCAATTTTTATTTCATCACTGTCAGCTCTTTCAGTAATATCTTCATCGATGGTTTCTTCTTCACTTTCCGAAGTTAAAGAAGATTCCTGCACTATATCTTCTTTTTCTACACTTGTTTGAGGACTTACAACAGGTTCAACTTCGGAGACAATATCTTCTGCAAAGTCCTCAGGAAAAGCATCTTGATGTTCTTCTTCATCTAAGGGAGCGGATATTTCTTCTTTTTGCGGATGTAATTCACGAACAACATTAAAGTCGTTTTCTTCAAAATATTGTTTTATTTCTTCTCTTCGGCGCTTTTTTTGCTCTTCACGTTCTAATTTTTTTCTTAATTTACGTGTTTTCCTATCTTCAAATGAAGCAAAAAAATGGGTTCCCTCAGAAACATCCGGTTTTTCTTCTTCAACATCTCTTTTTTCATCAATCTCTAAATTTTCATCTTCCTCTTCAATGATATCTTCCGTTTCTATCTTATCTTCTTCTGAATCAGGAATTTCCGTTTGATTCTTAGCATTTTCTTCCTCTTCAGATATATTATCTTCCTCTTTCTCTATCTGATTTTCGTCTTCCTTTTCTACAATTTCTTCACTTCTTTTTTTGCCCGACATGGCTTCTATTTCATCCAAAAGTCCTTTTATCTGATTCGCTTGCTCTTCAAAAATGCGCATCGGTTCCATTGTAACTTTTGCATCTTCCGATATCGGTTCTTTCTCTCCGGTTTCATCTGTTTTCTCTTCCGTATCCAATGGTTTTTCAACAGGTTTTAGATGAGAAAAAGGTTTATTTATCAATTCTTTAAAGTCATTTTCAGGCACAAAAACTACTTTATAATATCCGGGAATAGTTATTTCTTCGCCGGTATTTACATCCACACTTTTTCGCGGTTCATTCCACTGCGGTTTAAATGTACCGAAGTCTTTAATTTTTACAGCTTCTCCATCAATCAACATATCTTCTACTGTAGAAAGAAGCATTTTAACAAATTCTTCCGTTTGTTTTTTAGAAAAATGATGTCTTGACGCCATCAAATCCACAATTTCCGATATGGTTATTTTTTCTTTGCTCATAATTATGATTGGGATTCTGTGTTAAGTTTTTCTTTTAAAACACTGCTTTGCTTAAAGGACACGACTAATTTTGGAGGAATCAGCGTTCGTACTTGTGTAACAGGATGAACAGAAATTCGTTCGTCTTTTTTACGAACTTCAAATGTGCCAAAACTTTGAAAACCAACAATATTGTCACTCTCAAGTTGTTCCTTACAACAGTCGATAAACGTTTGCATTAAACCATCGACATCCTCTTTGGATAAATTTAATTTTGAAGATAGCGTAGAAATTAGTTCTTTGTTGTTCATCCTAAAATTTATAAATTATGCGTCAGAAATTATATTTTTTCCAAAAATAACTTTAAAAACTGAATAAATCAAATTCCGTACAAATCAAAATCATCAACGGCGGTGATTTTTGCCTGATAAAATTCTCCCGTTTTTACTCCTTTTGTAGCTATTGGAATTAACACTTCAGGATCCACTTCGGGAGAATCAAATTCTGTTCGTCCCACAAAATATTCTTTTTCTTTTCGGTCGATAATCACTTTCAACGTTTTTCCTATTTTACTTTGATTTATTTCTGCCGAAATTCCCTGTTGAATCCTCATAATTTCAGCTAAACGTTGTTGTTTTATCTCTTCCGGAATATTGTCCTTATAATGTTTTTGAGCGTACGTTCCATCTTCGTGTGAATAAGCGAAAGCTCCAAGACGTTCAAATTTCATCTGTTCTATAAATTCTTTCATCTCTTCAAAATCCTGTTCGGTTTCTTCCGGATGTCCTACAAGCATTGTTGTACGCAAATGAATTCCGGGAACTTCAGTCCGAATTTTTTCAATCAGTTCAATGGTTTCAGTTTTTGTAATGCGCCTGTGCATCTTTTTCAACATCGGGTCGCTAATATGTTGCAACGCCAAATCCAAATATTTACACACATTTTCACGTTCACGCATCACACGCAAAACATCGTACGGAAACTGTGAAGGATACGCATAATGCAACCGAATCCATTCCACACCTTTAATATCCGATAAACGTTCGGTTAATTCTCCCAATTTCAACGACTTATATTTATCAACGCCATAAGAAGACAAATCTTGCGCAATCAGCTGAAATTCTTTTACACCTTTATCAACGAGTAACTTTACTTCGTTTTCAATGTCTTCCATCGGACGCGAACGATGCCTTCCGGTAATAATCGGAATTGCGCAATATGAACAAGAACGGTTGCAACCTTCCGAAACTTTGATGTAAGCGTAATGTTTTGGCGTTGTCAATGAACGTTCCAAACGCAAATCCGCACGGAATTCCTGTCCGATTTCTTTTAAAATGTCGGTATAATTAAACTTTCCAAAATATTTATCCACTTCGGGAATTTCAGCTTCCAATTCTTTCAAGTATCGTTCAGAAAGACAACCCATAACATACAGTTTGGATTTGTTTTTCTTTTTTTCTTCCGCTAATTGCAAAATGGTGTTGATGCTTTCCTCTTTCGCATCGCCAATAAAACCGCAGGTGTTTACCACCACAATTTCTCCGTTAGGATTTTCCGCATCGTGACGCACATTGTAACCAAGCACGTCAAACTGCCTCATCAACTGCTCAGAATCAACCAAATTCTTTGAACATCCCAGCGTAATTATATCAACTGTGTTTTTTTTCACTAAAAAATTACTCTATACGTTTAGCATATTTATAAAACAAATTCGTATACTGACCATCCCAACATACAGTTGTAATATCTTTATATAAAACTTTTGTTGGAATCAAATCATACTCAGCTCTTGAGTTAATATATTCTATTCTAACGTTTTTTTCATTTATTTCAAAAATAGAACCTAAAATAAAACGATCATTTTTTCCATATTGACATTCAATAATGATTGGTAAGTTTTGAAACTTCAAAGAATTAAAAAGACTTTTAAAATCAGAAAAATCAATTTTATATTTATTAAAAAGCTCTATATGCAAATCAGTCAACTTCTCTGCTTTCATTATCTCATTGAAAACTTTTTCGTTATCTGAATTTCGAATTTCAGAAATGTCTTTTTTACGTATCAACTTCATTCCACAATAGAAAAAATCATAGGTATCAGACATCACTATAAAGTTCTCATTCTGAAACATTATAATGCCATCTGTTTTTTCAATATTCACATCTTCTTTATCAATAAAAACTTTGACAAAAGATTTTGACTGAATTAATGAATCTATTTTCTTTTTCATAATTTTCTTCTGAATTTAAACATATTTCTATTCAAATAACGATCCTACAAACTCTTCTTTATCAAATATCTGTAAATCAGTCATTTTTTCTCCCAAACCGATGTATTTTACAGGGATTTTGAACTGGTCGGAGATACCGATAACCACGCCGCCTTTTGCTGTTCCATCCAATTTTGTCACAGCTAAAGCATTTACGTCGGTAGCCTTGGTGAATTGTTTTGCTTGTTCGTAAGCATTTTGACCGGTTGAACCGTCAAGGACGAGTAAAATTTCGTGAGGCGCTTCCGGAATTAATTTCTGCATCACATTCTTGATTTTTGTCAACTCATTCATCAGGTTTATTTTATTGTGCAAGCGTCCTGCAGTATCAATAATCACTACATCTGCATCGTTTGCTTTGGCTGATTGAAGCGTATCATACGCAACCGAAGCCGGATCGGAACCCATTTTTTGTTTCACAATAGGTACGTCCACACGTTTTGCCCAAATATCTAACTGTTCCACAGCCGCAGCACGAAATGTGTCAGCCGCACCCAAATATACATTTTTGCCCACTTTTTTGAACTGATAAGCCAATTTTCCTATAGTAGTGGTTTTTCCGACGCCATTTACACCCACAACCATTATCACGTAAGGTTTAGCCGGAAGCGGCGCTTCAAAATCATTAACTTGTTTTACATTATTCTCCGCAAGCAAACCCGCAATTTCTTCTTTAAGAATAACATTTAATTCGCTGGTATTAAGAAATTTGTCTTTTTTTACGCGTTCTTCAATCCGTTCAATAATACGAAGCGTTGTTTCCACCCCTACATCGGAAGTTACAAGGACTTCTTCCAAATTATCCAACACTTCATCATCTACTTTCGATTTTCCTGCTACTGCGCGTGTAAGTTTTGAGAAAACATTTTCTTTGGTTTTGGAAAGTCCTTGGTCGAGAGTTTCTTTTTTTTCTTTATTAAATAGTCCAAAAAATGCCATATTGATAAGCCCCCTAAATCCCCCAAAAGAAGGATTTTAATTTAATTATCGATTAAAAACAATTCTACAAAATTACGTTTTTTTTGACTATATACAAAAAAATCCTTCCAATAAAAATTGAAAGGATTTTAGTATATTTAAAAACTTGTCAAAAAATTATTTTGCCAAATAGTCTTTTACTTTTTCGTTGTGCACCATTTCTTCTTGGAACACATAAGCACCGGTTTTAGGCGATTTAATCATTTTAATCACCTTGGAAAAGGTACGTCCTTCACCTTTTTGCATACTTGCTACCGCCTTCTTTGCCATAGTGTAAAAATATTATTTAATTTCTTTATGAACAGTTACTTTTCTCAAAATCGGGTTGTATTTTTTCAATTCCATACGTCCCGGAGTATTTTTACGGTTTTTAGTGGTAATATAACGAGAAGTACCAGGCATACCGCTTTCTTTATGTTCTGTGCATTCCAAAATTACTTGAATGCGAGCTTCTTTTGATTTTTTAGCCATTGTATTTTCCTCCTTGTTTTATACGTATAAAAAACCTTTTTCAGCTGCTTGTTTAATGGCAGCATCTAATCCTAATTTATTGATGGTACGTAATCCGGCAGCCGAAATTCTCAAGCTGATCCACATATCTTGTTCTACCCAATAGAATTTTTTGGTAAACAAGTTTACATCAAATGTACGTTTTGTACGGCGTTTGGAGTGTGAAACGTTGTTTCCCACCATTGCTTTTTTGCCGGTTATTTGACAAATTTTTGACATTGCTGTATATCTTTAATTTTTTCCTTTTATTTTTTCTCAAAAACGGAGTGCAAAGATACGCTGTTTTTTTCTATCTTACAAATATTTTGAGAGGATATTTTTTATTTTTTTGAAAAAAGATTCGAGAACCAAGAATCAAGAGCCAAGAATCAGGAAAAATGCCATCAAACCCAAGATAAAAAACCCGAAACTCGAAATTTGTTAAATGTTTTCTAAAATCATCATTAATGCTGCCATTGTAGAACGTTCTATGAAATTTTCCCTCGAATAATTTCCAAAATCGTATTGTTTGCTCATCACTTCGTTTCCATTGGCAACGGCAATCCAAACTGTTCCAATTGGTTTTTCTTCTGTTCCACCGGTAGGACCTGCAATACCTGAAACCGCAACCGAAATATCCGTTTGTAAAAATTTACAAGCTCCCAATGCCATTTGTTCCACTACGGTTTTGCTTACCGCTCCAAATTCTTTCAAATCATCTTCAGAAACTCCGAGCATATTTTTCTTTACTTCGTTGCTGTAAGAAACCACCGAACCTTTGAAAACTTCCGAAGCTCCCGGAATCAGCGTCAATCGGTGCGCAATATTTCCTCCCGTACAACTTTCGGCAGTGGAAATAGTCCAATTTTTCTTTTTTAGTTTGTCGAGTAAAATTACTTCTAACGGCTTATCTTCAAAGGCAAAAATAGCATTCCCCAGAATTTGAACCAACGAATGAATTTGCTGATTCATCTCAAACTCCAATTGTAGCGGATCTTCACTCGTACCACTTAAGCGCAATTTTACTATTCCAAAATTAGGCAGATATGCCAAATGCAGATTTTCAGGCAGTGAATTTTCCCAATCGGCAATTTGAAGAGCCAAAGCAGACTCACCAGTTCCATAAGTTTGCACGGTTTTGTGAATAACACTTGTCGGCTTGAATTTTCTAGTCAAACGCGGAATGATTTCATCACTCATAGCACGTTTCATTTCAAAGGGAACTCCCGGCATGGAAACTACCACTTTTCCATCGTGTTCAAACCACATTACAGGAGCAGTTCCTACCAAATTTTGAATCACAGTACATTTTTCCGGCACTAATGCTTGATTACGCGTCAATTCATTGATTTTGATATTTCTATTTCTGAAAATATTTTCAATGTTTTTTAAAACGCTTTCATCAAAAATCATCTCTGAATCAAAATATTCAGCTAAAGTATGTTTTGTAATATCGTCTTTTGTTGGTCCTAAACCTCCCGTAATCAATACAATATCATTTCCAAACAATGCCAAATCCAATGCCGATTTTATGTGATTTACATCATCATGAATGGAAGTAACTTGCGAAATTTGAAATCCGGCTTTGTTTAATTCCACTGCCATCCAAGCCGAATTGGTATCCACAATTTGTCCGATTAAAATTTCGTCGCCTATGGTAATAATCTCAACCATGATTAAGCCCCCTAAATCCCCCGAAGGAGAACTATTTATATTCAAAAATAAGTTTATTTTTCGTACCGTCTTTTAAAATCCCTTTTCTTTAATAAAATTTGAACGGGATAATTCCTCGTTTGCAAAAGAAAGTTGTTCGTACCATTCTTTTCCAAATCGTCTGATTAACGGTTCTTTCAAAAATTTATACACCGGAACATCTAATTTTACGCCGCAAGTGCGAGCACATTCACAAACGCTCCAGCGATGTACATTTACTGCTGTAAAATCATTGTATTTTTGCAAACGAACCGGATATAAATGACACGAAATCGGTTTATAAAAATCGGTTTTACCTTCTCGGAACGCTTTTTCGATAGCGCATTTGCAAATTCCGTTTTCATCGGTATAAGTAAAAACACATTCTCGCCCGTTTACGATGGAAGTTACAGGTTCGCCATCGTCATCAATATAATAAACGCCTTGTTTTTTAATTAATTGCTGCGAAATTTCCGATAAATCATCCCAAACAATTGGCAAAAGATTTTCAATAATTTCAATCTCATCATCCTCAAGTGGTGCGCCGCTATCGCCTTCAATGCAACAAATGCCTTTGCAGGAAGCTAAATCACACACAAATTTATCATCAAATAAATCTAAACTTACGATTGTATCATCAATTTGAAGCATCTTTTTTATTTATTTTTTTGTTGAAAATCCTCGTTTGATTTTAATACCGGTAAACTCCAATGGTATTTAACCGCCAAAATACGAATAACAATAACAGTGAAAACAGAAAGAATTTGAGTAATTTCCAAAACAACTCCTGATTTGTAACAAATGAAATAACAAAATCCGCCCGCAACACAAGCCAGCGCATAAATATCTTTACGGAAAATAAGCGGAACTTCGTTTATTAAAATATCGCGGATAATTCCTCCTACCGAACCTGTGATCATCCCCATAATAATTGCCACCCAAAACGGAAATCCGTTTTCAAGCGATTTATCAATCCCAACCACTACAAAAAGTCCCAAACCGATGGCGTCAAAAACAAAAAATGTATCGTTCAAACGAATGACGTATTTTCCGAATAGAATAACAAAAAGCAATGCAACGGCTGTTACTACAAGATATGAAGGTTGAAGCATCCAAAATGGAGTGATATTCAACAGCAAGTCACGTGTAGTTCCGCCTCCTATTGCAGTAACTAAACCCACCACGTACGCTCCAAACCAATCAAAACGTTTTGCTGAAGCTAATCGAATGCCGCTTATGGCAAAAGCGAACGTCCCCAAATAATCTATGATGGTTATAAAATTCATAATAATACAAAAAGCGTATCAAAAGTTTATTTTCTTGATACGCTTTTCAGAAAATGTTTATCGAGTTTTTATTTCTTTTCAGGCTGTGCCGCAGGTGCTTGAGCAGGAGCTGCTTGCTGATCTTGTTGTTGTGCAGGAGTTTCTCCAAAATTAGGAGTTGCCATCCCTTTTTGCATTTGATTGTTCAAATCTACAGATTGTTCTTTAATTTCAGAATCATCTACCACCTGACGACTGTTGGATTGTATTCCCACCACTATAATAGAAAGAACAATCATAAAGCCAGCCAAACCCCACGTAGCTTTTTCAATAAAATCGGTTGTACGTTTTACACCCATAATTTGATTGGATGATTGAAAACCGGCAGCTAAACCACCTCCTTTTGAATTTTGAACCAACACAACTAAGGTTAATAAAATGGCTGCAATAATTATTAAAATTGTCAATGTAATTAATAAACCGCTCATAATCTTTATTTTATATCTTTTTTACTGTTTCTTTTTAAGAATTAAATTTGGTCTGCAAAGTAAATACTTTTTTCCCGATTATTCAAATTAATGATTGACTTTTTAATAATAATTTGTTGAAAACAAACAAAATCGAATATATTATTTCAAATATTTTTTAATCACCAGATATCTTAATTCGGTATCTCCAACATTTTTTATCCCGTGCATTACATTTGAAGGACAGTAGAACGTTGTATTTTCTCCCGCAATTTTTGTTTTTCCATCGAGATAAAACTCAGCGGTTCCTTGTAACACAAAAAAGTATTCGTCTTCAGCGTGTTTATGTGGAGGATGCGTTGCTGAATGTGGAGCGACAACACTCATTTTTATGGTACTGCCATCGGTAAAATCTTTATTTACAAACCAAAATTGATAACCCACACCGGTTTTGATTGTTTTATCCATCGAAAACTCAGTAACACAATTATCTATTGTATATTGTTTTTGTGTTTTTACTGAGTCTGCGTTGCTTTGCCCGAACGCAGCAAAAAATGCAACTAAAAATGCGAAACTAAACAATACTTTTTTCATTGTTTGATTTTTTTATTTATCGGTTTTCAGAAGATTTTAAATTTTCACGCGCTGCTTTTAATCTTTCAGCCAAACTTTTCAATGATTGCCGTTTGTTTTCATCACTACTTTCAAAACTTTCTATCATATCAAAATAACTTCCGTCTTTGGATACTCGTTCCCTATTATTTTTTGTTTCAAGCTCCTCGGGATGAATAAAAAAATAGAGTTGTCTCCTTTCCTGTGAAAAAACAGCCGTTTTATTTAATTCTGCCCCATAGTAAATGCTATTGGTGTTTTTCAACGCTTTCAAATAAAGCCAATGAGCTGCGCCAAAATAGGGAAATTTCTCTATCAACTCCTTGAGTTCAGGAATTTGTTCTTCCGCCAAATTCTCAGGATGTTCAATGTATGATATGAAATTTTCGTACGTCATTAACTTGATTATTATTAAGACAACAAATTACCGGCGAAATTTACCATTTGGCAACCGTATCGTTGTATATTTTATCCACAATTTCATCCACCATAATTTTAACCAACTCGTCTTGCACATCGTTGAGCATTTTGCTGCTGTCGAACATTTGATAAGCCGAATATTTATTTTCAAAATCTTCGTCCGGGTTTTTTGTGTTGGTAAAACGAACATTAATGGTGAGTGTAAGACGTGTTTCGGAAGCGTAAGAATCGGCGCTGATAGCCATTGAAGTAAGCTGGTATCCAACAATTTCGCCATCCAATTGCATATCGCCGCTTTGTTTTAAAATTTTCAAACGCGTTTGCCGGATGTATTTATCACGCAACGCTTCAGTAAATGTTTGTGCCAAAGCCGGATTTACCAACTCGGCATTGTTAGGAAAATCGGCTATGGAAATGCTTTTTACCGTGTTATAATCAATAGAAGCTCCATTAAATTTATAAGAAATAGAACAAGATGAAAGTAACAACAGCCCTCCAAATAGTGTTAGAAAATATATTTTTTTTGAAAATTTCATTTATATTAATTCGTTTTTATAAATAACTGATTTACTGAAAACTAAGATTCCAATCCGTATTCCTTAATTTTNCGATAGAGCGTACGTTCCGATATTTGTAAATCTTTGGCTGCGGCTCTCCGTTTTCCTTTGTTCTTTTCCAACGCTTGTTCTATCATTTTACGCTCCATATCAGCCAATGTTTGATGTTTTTCTTCCAGATTTTCTAAATATTCTTCTACATCCTGAATGGTTTCCACATCATCAATATTGTCAAATTTGGTTGTTTTTTTTCCTAGCGCATCTTCAGATTTATATTCTATGGTTATAGGATGCGTAGAACTTTGGTCGTGATAAGAGCCGGAATGAACATCCACAGGATTGCCGCTCATTAAATTGCTTACTGTTTTTTTCAATTCCGCCATATCGCGCTTCATATCAAAAAGCACCTGATACAGGATTTCTCTTTCGCTGTTAAATGTTTTATTATCGATNAGATTTGTAGATAAAGCNGGNAAACGTTCCATATTTTCATTCGGAAGATAAGAACGTAAAATTGCCGGCGTTATTTCACGCTGTTGTTCAATAACGGATATTTGTTCCGTAATATTTTTCAATTGTCGAACATTTCCATTCCAATAATAATTCATCAACATTATTCGGGCATCATCAGTCAATCTAACAGGCGGCATACGGTATTTTTCAGCAAAATCCGCCGCAAACTTTCTGAATAACAATGGGATATCTTCTTTTCTTTCCCTTAAAGGCGGAATATTAATAGGTACGGTGTTTAAACGATAATATAAATCTTCACGAAATTTTCCATCACGTATCGCTTGTTGCATATTTAANTTAGTGGCGGCAACTACACGAACATCCGTTTTTTGAATTTTTGACGAGCCGACTTTGATAAATTCGCCAGCTTCCAATACTCGCAACAAACGTACCTGCGTCGCCTGAGGCAACTCTCCTACTTCATCCAAAAAAATAGTTCCTCCATCGGCAACTTCAAAATATCCTTTTCTGTCGCTTGTTGCGCCCGTAAATGAGCCCTTTTCGTGCCCAAAAAGTTCGGAATCGATTGTACCTTCGGGAATTGCGCCGCAGTTTACTGCGATGTAAGGTCCGTGTTTGCGATGACTGTAACTATGAATAATTTGTGGGAAGTTTTCTTTCCCCACGCCGCTTTCACCTGTTATGAGCACAGATAAATCGGTGGGAGCTACTTGCACCGCAATATCAATAGCTCTATCAAGTAATTCTGAAGTTCCTATAATAGAGAACTTTTGTTTAACTCCTTGTAGTTCTGATAGTTTCATTTCTCCGACAAAATGTCATATTTCTACTGACAAAATTACAAAAGTTTTTGGTTGATTTGCTTTTTTTGTTGGTTAAAAAAAGTTTTTTTGATTGTATTTGGTTAAAGATACCTA